>JAENVV010000047.1 GCA_016650365.1 Acidimicrobiia bacterium | reverse complement strand
TTGCCGGAGCCGTTCTCGCCAATGAGAGCGTGAACTTCTCCAGGTCGGCAGTCGAAACTGACATTGCTCAGTGCTCGAACGGCCCCGAACTGCCGGGACACGCCGCTCAACTCGAGGACCAGGGCCTCGTCAGTCGACTCTCCAATGGGGTTGCCGTTGTTCATTAGTTACCGAACATGAGGGCCAGGACCTTGTCCGGCACCAGCGATGTACCCGACACCGCAGGCGTCGCCCGATCCGCCTTACAGTCAGCAGCAGTGACCTGACGCATCACGTGAGGAACGTCGATCTGGGATGGAATCTCGGCACCCTTGAGATACATCATTGCTGCAGTGACAGCCACCCGCGATTGGAAGTTCCCTCCGGCGGAATACCAGATGTTATAGGTCGGTTCATTGCGTTCCACCCAGTCACAGAACAAGGTCTGTTCATCGGTGCGCATTGCGAGCGTCAGATTCTTGACAGGGACCCCCAACTGGTCGTAGGCCTGCAACGCAGTGTTCATCCCATCGGAGTACTCATAGGCGTAACCCTTGATATCGGGGTCAGTGGACAGCCATCCGAGAACAACCTGCAGGGCAATGTCATTCACCCAGTAGGTATCCGCCGGCTCACCGACTTGCGCAATCCCCGCATTGAGGGCCGGGGTCAGGCACTGCTGCCATCCCAGGGAAAGGGCATTGCCAGGTGTCCCACCAAGGACCCCAACTTTCCCTTCCACGACGTTGTCGTTGAGGACCGTTGCCATGCTCTCTCCGAGTGCACATAGGTTTTCTCCGACCACGGTGAGGTAGTCCTGTCCGGGTACGAGGGCTCCATCCTGGCCGGGCAAACCCACCCAACCTGCCGACCACGGGATATACGGGACCCCCGCCGCAGTAGCCGCCTTGATGGCATCTCCGATGGCGACTCCGGCGTCCGGGTAGCCGGTAATGAAGTCGGCACCACGCTGGACCAGGAAGTCGATGTCGTTGGCAGCCACCGAAGTATCAGCGTTCCATAGGGCCTCGGTCGAGACGATGGTGCCGATCTCGGGGTAGGTGAGGGCCTGGAGGATGGCTTCCATGTGCGTAACCCCACGCCAGACATTGAGATGTCCACCACCGTCGGCAAAGCCCATGATGAGGTCTCCACCACTACCGGTGTCGCACTCCGGCGCGTTCCAACACTCGAGGGCTTTGTCGATCGTGGCCTGGTCGAGATCTTGATTCGCCCGAGCGATGGCTGCCAGGATGATGTCATAGGCAGGATCGCCTACCGGAGCGTCGATCGGACCCATGGCCTTCAACACGAGTGCAGGATCAGCAGCAGTGCTCTCGCCAAACTCGGCGAGTGGATTATCGCCAGTGGCAACTGTTGTGTCCGTGCTGCCCACCGTTGTTGTCGTATCGCCCTGGGTTGTTGGCGTGGCGCCAATGGTGGTCGGCGTCGCAGCCGCTTCCGTTGTCGTAGTCCCGGAGTCGCCGGAACAGGCCGCCAGGATCATCGCCAAAATGACGACGAACCCAGCCATTCTTGTTGCTTTCATCTTTTCCTCCATCTGAGTTGCATGGCCAAACTTCCTCATGTCATTTGTTGGTTCGCGTTGTATAAGGGCTCGTTGTGCGAAGACTCTTGCCTCAACCGGACCCGTCGATTGAGCTCTTCATTTTCTGTTTCTCGATGCGGTTTGGTCGTCGCCGCTCGCGGAGTACTTGCTCCACGCCTTTGATGATCCGATCGCCCGAAACCAACATGCCACCGATGATGACCAGGCCGAATACAACGAACTGGAGAGCGGTCGGGAGACCCATAACCCTCATCATCTGATTGAGGCCGGCCAGGAAGAAGGCTGCCGCCCACGTAGACAGCGGGCTGGCCAAGCCACCGGTCAGCGAGGCCCCGCCAATCACAACGGCGGCAATCGGGCCGAGTAGATAGGGCGCCCCGATAGTGACGCCGGGGTTGCGGAGGAGTGCGGCAAATAGAACGCCGGCGATGGCATAGAGTATTGCGGCGACCACATAGGCAGATATCTGATTCAGGTTCACCCTTAGCCCGCTGACCAGAGACGCCACCGGATTGGCTCCGACCACCTGAAATCTCCGGCCTACGGTGGTGTACCGAAACGCGAAGATGAGCAATGCGGTTAGGGCGACCCCTATCCAGAAGGGTCTTGAGATCCCGAGGAAGCGGACAGTCATCCAGTCGGAGAGCGCCGGTGGTATGGAACTCTGGATCGCGAATGTCTTGTGATACCGGTTGACGATCCCGGTTACGACCTGACCTACGGCCAGGGTTACGATCAGGGCGTTGAGCTTCAGTCCACCGATGATGATCCCGTTGACCAGACCGACCAAGGCCGCCAAACCGACTGCTGTCAGGATGGCGATCCAAATGCGCTCATTCGCCTGTTGCCCGACTCCGACCATGATAATGGCACCAAGTGTGAAAGTCCCTGGCACGCTGAGATCAATCCCGCCCGCCATGATCACCAGCATCTGGCCGAGAGCGGTGATGGCGAGGTAGGTCCCAAACAGAGCTATCGCACTAAGCCCGGCGTTGGTCAACGTCGCCGGTGCCCATATCGAGGCCACGACGACCAGAACAATGAGCGCCAAATAGACGGGCATGTACCGGGATGCCACCACGAAAGAGGTGAGGGCCGACGATGGTGCGCGGGTCGTTTTCATTGTGGAGCGTCCTGGCTTACCCCGACGTCGAGGCCTGCGGCCGACGCCACCCGATCCCTGGCTGATATCGCGAGATCCCGAGCCCGATACATATCCCCTTCGAGGGCCCCGTTACGAACCAGGGCCTGGCCGGCGACAAACACCCAATCGATATTGGAGGTATCCATGCCCCATACCACTGCTCCGATCGGGTCGTTTATGGGGTAGATGTTGGGGCGGTCGGTTCGGAGTACCACAACATCGGCCTGCTTGCCCGGTTCGAGCGAACCTGTCACATCTCCGAGGCCCGAAACTCGGGCGCCGTCGATCGTGGCGTGCCGGATGACCTCGCGCGTACTCATGAGGTTGGGAATGCCGGCTTTGCCGGCCAGTTTGAGATCGAAGAGAGTTGCATGCTGAACCGAAATGAGCGCCCGCATCTGGGCGAATATGTCTCCGGGGACAAGCTGCTCGTTGTCGACTCCCAAGCCCGGACGGATGGCGTGGTCGATCAGTCGCTGGATCGGCGGAGATCCGAGGCCCCCGGCCATTTCCGCCGCGGGAGTAAGCGACACTCGGGCGCCCGATGAGACGATTGCTGCCAGGTCTTGGTCATCGAGGTTGGAACAGTGGATCAGCGTGACGTCTTCTCCGAGCATTCCCTTCCCTGACATCGATGCGACAACACCGGCGGCTGACTTCAACCTTCCGGCGTGCACATAAATGCGTATTCCTAGCTCTCTGGCCAATGCCCAGTCGACCTCGTCCCGCTCAAGAGTGGACGGGTCCGATTCGCGCGGTCCGATCGCATACGTTGTCAGTGATTCAGGAGTAGCCGCCCGAGATTCAACCAGGCGTCGAATCGCCCGGGCGTCGTCATCGTGATTATCCGACCATGGGGGTGACGCATGAACGAAGACGGTCCGGAGGCCGGCGTCGGCGTGGGCTTGGAGCACCGCCTCGGTGTAGGCCTCATCGATCTGAATGTCAGACCAGTCGACGACAGTGGTGATTCCTGCCTCGACCGCGCCAAACAAACCAATCAGGGTGGCGGCGTAGGCGTCGTCGGCCTCGTAGTGCGGCCCATACTGAGCTGACGAGTTCGACTCTCCGCCGCTCACGACACCGAAGTTGCGGAACAGCGACTTCCAGACGTGACGGTGCGTATCGATAAATCCGGGCATGACGATTGTTTCCGAAGCATCGACGATCTCGGCGTCTCTGGCCCGGATTCCCGGAGCGACCTCGATCACTCTGTCGTTCTCGATGAGCACGTCTGCTTCGACAAAGTTGGGTGTTCGTGCGCCGAGGGTGAGAACGGTTCCACCCCGAATAAGAGTCTTCCTGGTCACAGGCCGGCGTCCTGATCAAACAAGACTCGGCGCGGGAATGAACCGCCGGCACCGGTTACCCGCGCGAGCGCAAATTTAGTCTGGAGGCTGGCCGCCAAAGCGGAGGTCATCGCTTGGGTTCCAAAACAGCTCCGTATGGCGCGAATGGATGAGGGTTGAGGTCCACGATCAGTGAGACTACACACTTTTTTGAGCCCGGCGCGGTAAAAATTCCATGTCGTTTCGAAGCCTTTTGGCCAGGACCGATGGGGGAAGGGCGAACGGCGCGCCCCGTGCTCGGTGATCGACTACTCCCTCGTTCTGGGTAAAAGTGCTCAGTGACGCTGCACGGAGCCATCCTGGGTGTTTATCCTCGTTTTGAGTCGAATTCCGTCCTGGAAGGAATCCTGCTTTCGGCTGTTGTTCAGGTGAGCGAGGTTCGTATGGAAACTGAGTTGAACGGGAAGCTCGACGGGATTGGCAACCGTCTCCGGGTAGAGCGAAAGAAGGCTGGGATTAGTCAGCGCGAGTTGGCACGAAGGCTTGGGTTGTCACCGAGTTTGATCTCGCAGATTGAGGGTGGTCTTTCCAATCCGTCCGTAGGAACCTTGTATGCGATTGTCACCGAACTTGGTTTGTCGCTCGACCGGATCATCCGAGGTGACCAGTTTGAGCAGTCTGGAACCGCCCCGGCTACCACCTCGATTGAGTCCGTTGTTCGTCCGCACCAACGCAAAGCCATTGACCTCGACTCGGGCGTACGATGGGAAGAGTTGAGCACCACCAACGAAGACGGAGTCGACTTCCTCGAAGCCATCTATGAGGTCGGAGGGGCATCAACGCCGGATACGACGCTCATGAGACACCACGGTCGCGAGTACGGCTACATCGTTTCGGGAACATTGAGTGTCCAGATTGGCTTTGTTCGACATGATCTGGGGCCCGGTGATTCCATCGCCTTTGACTCAACCGAGCCGCATCGACTTTTCAACGACGGTGATGTTCCGGTGCGGGCGATCTGGTTCGTTGCGGGTCGAGGCTCGGACCATCGAAATGATCCTTTGCCGGGGTGAAGGGATCGCGTTGTCATCCAGGCGCTTGCAGCGAGCTTGAACCTATCACCCAGATTCCCGGAGACTCGGGTGGTTCTGTAGGCCACAAGAGCGGACGGCGCCGTGACTCATCCAGAACCGAGGGGTGGGACGATTGGTCCCGAGCGCCGCGGGTGGTCCCGAGGTTGTGCAGCTCCACCCGCCAAGGACGTGCATTCTGCACACAGTGCGCCGGAAGGAGTCACAATGACAACATTGGACGTCAAACCTCTCACGAGTGAGTCCGCTCGCTCCAACCCGTGGAAGATCACCACAGCCATTTTGGCCATTGTTAGCTTGGGGTTGGCTCTCGTCCTGGCGACGACGACCGGGTTCATCGGCGGACAAAGCGACATGGAAACCCTGGCCGCCGATTACAACGCCGCCTGGGCAAGCCTGGATGGGGATGCCGTGGCCGACTCCTTCCCCGCCAACGGCCGGATCCAGTTCATAGATGGCAGTGGAACGTACATCGGACCTGAGGCAATCGCCAACTATGCCAACACCTATCCCGCTGGCTCGGGTGTTTGAAAGCGGTGACCCATTTATCGATGGCGACTTCGTCGTTTCACCGTATCGGTGAGACTTTGGTGGGTACTGGGGAGACGTTGAGGGGATATCGGTTCTGAAGATCGACGGAGACCAGATCCTTGCTCACTACATTTTCATGAAGTAGTCGAACAACGGAGTCGGAATCCAAGTTCGGTCGACTACAAGTTGGCCGACGGGATGGATGGACAAGCAGTCGGCCATACTGAAGGCCGTGGACTATTGACCAAGGAGCCCCACGAATGACTGACACGATGAAAGCTCTTGTCCTGGTCGGCGACGGCTATGCGTCGGTGAGACCTGAGAGCGCTGTGTTGACGGAGATGGCCCGCTTCGTCTCGTTGACAGACGTTCCGATACCTGATCCGATCGATGGGCAGGTGCGGGTCCGGGTAACTCTTGCATCGGTCAATCCGTCAGACGAGATGTTCATCCAGGGTCTCTACGGTCAGCCGCGAATCCAGGGGAATCCGGCCGGTTTTGAAGGCGTTGGCGAGGTGGTCGCCTCTGGTGGTGGCGCGTACGCTGACGGGTTGGTGGGTCAACGTGTGGCGTTTGTGGCAGCTCCGGGAACGCCCGGTACCTGGAGCGAGTACTCCATCGCTGACGCGACGACTTGTATTCCGCTCCTCAAGGCAGTTCGCGACGAAGACGGCGCGGCCATGATCGTGAATCCGCTCACCGCGCTCGCAATGTTCGATATCGTAAAAGAGGATGGTACGAAGGCGTTCATCGTGTCTGCCGGCGCCAGCCAACTCTCCAAGTTGATGATCTCCTCTGCGAACGGCGAGGGCTACCGTCCGATCGCCATTGTCCGCCGTGACAGCCAGATCGAACCCCTCAAAGCCCTGGGTGCGGTGGAGGTATTGAATAGCGAGTCGGGGGATTTCGATGAGCGCTTGAGATCAGTCATGAGGGACGAGAAACCACGGATCTTTCTCGACGCGGTCGCCAACCAGGTCAGCGCCGATGTCTTCGCTGCCATGCCTCGCAAGGCACGCTGGGTCATCTACGGCAAGCTGGATGCCGAACTGCCGACCCTCACCGAGCCCGGACATCTGATCTTCATGATGAAATCGATCGAGGGCTTTTGGCTCAACCGGTGGATGACCGAAAAGCCAATGGCTGACAAGATGGCAGCCATCCAGACTGCTCAGATGCGTTTCGTAAGCGGCGAGTGGCGGACAGATGTGACAGCCATCGTTCCGCTCGATGAGGTCATCGAACGGTTGCCGGAAGAACTGGCCAAGTTGAACGGCAAGGTATTCATCAAGCCCTGACGCCGGTGGTTCGAAAAAGCCGGCTTCGTAGGCTGTCCTGTTAGGCGCCTTCTTGGTCTCGGCCGGCGGTAACGGTGCCGGGGTCAGCCTTGACCAATTCCGAGGATCGGGGCGATGTTCGTCAAGTCATGGCTCGTGTAACGTCGGACTACCAACTCTGGTGGATAGGGTCTGCGTTGAGTCCAGTCGTGACAACGGAGGAAGAGATGTACCAGACAGATCAGTACATGGGAACGGTGGCCGAAACCATGACGATTGGTGGCCACGGCGGGGACCTGATTCATGCATATCTGGCTCGTCCGCTGGGCCCTGGCCCGTTCCCCGGCATTGTGCTAGTGCATCATCTGCCTGGATGGGATGAGTGGTATCGCGAGATGGCTCGCAAGTTCGCCGACCACGGGTTCGCGGTCGTGTCGCCAGACCTGTACTGTCGCGCCGGGCATGGGACTCCCGAGGACGTCGCCGCCCGGGTACGATCAGAGGGAGGGGTCGCCGATGATCAAGTGGTCGGTGATGTCGCCGGGGCACTGGCCTTCCTGCGGTCGCAACCGTATGCCAATGGGAAGGTTGGTGTGATCGGTACCTGCTCTGGTGGCCGCCATGCGGTCCTGGCTGCCAGCCTGATCGAGGACGGATTCGACGCCGTTGCCGATCTGTGGGGCGGAGGGGTCGTGATGGGTCCGGATGATCTGAACGACAAGCGGCCCGTTGCGCCGGTCGACTACACCAAAGATCTTGAGTGTCCACTCCTCGGCTTATTCGGCAACGACGACAGTTCTCCGACCCCCGAACAGGTCGACCAGCACGAAGCTGAACTCAAGAAGCACGCCAAGCAGTATGTGTTTCACCGATATGACGGAGCGGGGCATGGGTTTTTCTACCACAACCGTCCTTCCGCCTACCGGGCCGAGCAGGCGCTCGACGGCTGGCAGAAGGTCTTCGAATTCTTCGAATCGCACCTTGGCTGATCGAGAAGGGACCAGATCTATGTGCACAATGATTGCAGAGCGGATAGAGGTGAAGGGTTCAGCCAAAGAGACGACCAGGTGGTTTCCCATCGACCATGCGTACGTGTCGTTCGATCACCCGTTTGACCTCCAGGTGGAGCATGCCCTCAACATCGATTTCGTGAACGAAGCGATCGGTCCTGGTTCAAGGGTCGCCGTGGAACTGACCGAGCAGGCAGCGCGTGATCTGGTCGACGCCATCCTGTTGGCCCTTGATCGAGCCGAACGATCGGGCGCTACCAAGGCACCCTCGCAACCGGGGTAGCCCTCGAACATTTGTCCGTTGAAGGCTCGCCGCGGTTGTGAGGGTTGGTTGGCTTACTCGAATTCGGTAACGGGATAGATTTCGTCGGCAATGAGTCCGTGGGCTTCGCGATGAACGGTATTGGCTGCCTCGGCGTCAGGTGCCTCGACCAGGCAGAAGATTTTGCCCGCTTGCTCATCAACCCAATACTTCAGGTAGTGGACTCCGTGGGCTTCTTGCGTGGCGAGATCCGCTGCATGGGCCGCGGCTACGTCTTCAGCCGAAACGCCTCCTTCGATGGTATGGACATCCAGGTAGAGTGACATGGGGGGTTCCTATCCGTTCGTGACCTCGACGTTTCGAGGTTCTGGGGGCATTGAACCTCATGGCTGTTTGACGTAGCGTTTGACGACTTCTTTGGGATGTAGGTTTCTTTGTTGGAAACACCATGAGTTTTGCCATCCATCTTTTGGGCCGCCCGTCCATCACCGACGGATCCGAGGAGATTTACCGGTTCCGAAGTCGGAAGAGTTGGGCGCTTCTTGCATACTTGATCTTGACCGAACGGCCCCCATCCCGAAACCAGCTCGCGTCATTGTTGTTTGGGGCTGCCGACGATCCTCTGAGAGCGTTACGTTGGAGTATCGGCGAGATCCGTCGATCGATCGGTGCCGGTGGATCCATCGAAGGCGACCCACTGGTTGTCCGGCTTCCCTTAGATGCTTTGGTAGACGTCAACGTACTCAGGAAGGGAACGTGGGTCGAAGCCGTTCTTCTACCAGGATTTGGCTCGGAACTTCTGGAAGGAGCTACCTTCCAAGATGCAGCCATTTTTGAAACCTGGCTTTTGTCGGAGCAGCGTTACCTGGCTGCGGCCACCGAAGCCAGGTTGCATGAAGCGGCGCTCGGCATGATGTCGATGGGTGACCTGGTTCGTGCTATCGGTTATGCCGTAAGTTTGGTCGGGATGAACGCCCTCGATGAGAATCATCAGGCTTTGCTGTTACGGCTGTACCGGTTGGCCGGTGATGAGCAGGCCGCCAACCGTCAGCTGGCGGCCTGCACCCAATTGTTCGCCGCCGAGTTGGGGGTGACCCCGGGCCCATCCATCCAGGCCGCGATGCGCGTAGCGCTCGTTCAGGACAATGGGCTGACCGATACCGCTTCGGTTGAAGCGACTGTTGAGTACGGAGTGGCCGCCGTGGCCGCCGGGGCCACCGACGCCGGGGTGCATTCCCTTCGATCCGGGGTGGCGCTGGCTGATACCGCCTCTCTTCAGCGGCTTCGAGTTACTTCCCGCCTGGCCCTCGCGGAGGTGCTGATCCATTCGCTTCGCGGCCAGGATGAGGAGGGCGTGGCTGCTTTGCACGTCGCCGATGAGATTGCGGTGACGATTGACGAACCGGGACTAGCGGCCCAGGCTCGCGCAGAGATTGGGTACGTCGATTTCCTGAGGGCTCGTTATGACTGGGCCGAAATGTGGTTGACCGATGCACTTTCTCTTGGCAAGGATTCTTTGTCGATGGTCGCCAAAGCCGAAACGTACCTCGGGTCTGTCGAGAGCGATCGCGGTAATTATCCGGAAGCTTTGGCTCACCTCGACAAAGGTTTGCAAACCGCGCGTGCGGCGGGCGAGATCCTGAGGGAGACCTATGCCTTGTCAATGCTCGGTCGGATTCATCTTCTCCGACGCGATTTCGATGAGGCGTCCAGAAGTCTCGATCTCTCGATCGAGCTATGTGAACGGAGTCGCTGGCTTGCGTTCTTGCCGTGGCCGCAGGCTATGCGGGGGGAGGTCGAATTGGGGCGATCGCGGCCGGCCCTGGCGTCTGAGTTCCTTGACCAAGCCTTCGCAAGAGCCTGTCAGCTTGGTGATCCCTGTTGGGAGGGTATGTCGGCGCGCGGCCTTGCTTTGGCAGCCGAAACCGCCGGGCATGCTGAACGGGCGTTTGAGATCCTCGCCGATGCCCGGATCCGGTGCAATCGTTTCGCCGATCCGTACGTTTGGTTGGACGCGTACATCCTCGACGCTCAATGCGAGATGGGACGTCGTCACGGACACCCCGAAACCGGATCCTGGGTGGCGTCGATGCGCTCGTTGGCTTCGCGAACCGGGATGAAGGAACTGTTGGTTCGGTCGCTGCTCCATTCCGAAGCCCTTGGTGACGAGAGCGCTGGACAAGCTGCTCGTCTACTCGGGTCGGAGATCGATAACCCGGCGCTGGCCGAACTGCTCGCCCCTTAGGTCTGGTTCAACGGGCTCCAACCGGTCGAAATAGTTCTCCGGTTTCGGCTTTTGCCACCAGGGATGCGGGCGCCGTGAATCGGTCGCCATATCGATCGGACAATTCCTTGCAGCGAGCTACGAAGCCGGTTGTTCCATCGGGGTACTGATCGATGTATTGGGCAACCCCACCGGTCCATGGCGGGAACCCGATTCCGAAGATCGACCCGATGTTGGCATCGGCGTATGACGTGATGACGCCTTCGTCGAAGCATCTGACCGTTTCGATCGCCTCTCCGAAGAGCATCCGCTCGGACAGGTCCTTCAGCAGGTCTTCGTCGTCGACCTGCAAGTGGCGGTCGTTCTCGATTCCGAACATCTCGAACAGTCCTGGCCACAGCTTCTGGCGGTGTCCCGACTCGTCATAGTCATAGAAACCAGCGCCGCTGGACCGGCCTTCTCGTCCGGCGGCCAGCATTTGTGTGATGACCGTTTCGGCGGGGTGGGGGACATACTCGACCCCGGCTGCTTCTGCCCCTGCCCGGTTCTGAGCCATGATCTTGGCTGGCAGGGTCAGGGTCAGCTCATCCATAAGCTGTAACGGGGGAGCGGGATACCCCGCCTGGTTGCCGGCTCGTTCGATCATCACCGGGTTTATGCCTTCGGTCAACATGGCCATGGCCTCGTTGACGAAACCGCCGATCACCCGGGATGTGAAGAACCCCCGGGAATCGTTGACCACGATCGGGGTCTTGCCGATCTGGAGGACGACGTCGACAGCTTTGGCAAGGGCGGCGTCCGAAGTCTCCTTGCCGACGATGATCTCGACGAGGGGCATTTTGTCGACCGGTGAGAAGAAGTGAAGCCCGATGAAGTCCTGCGGGCGTGAAACGCCGTTCGCCAGATCGGTGATCGGCAACGTTGACGTGTTTGAACACAGGAGCGCGTCAGCCGCCACGACAGGTTCGGTGTCGGCAAAGACTTGTTTCTTCAGGTCTGGCGATTCGAATACGGCCTCGATTACGAGATCACAGGCTGCCAGGTCATCGTAGGAGTCGGTTGGGGTGATTCGGTTCAAGTGGGCATCGGCTTTGTCCTGGCTGAGCTTGCCCCGTTTGACGGCTTTCGTGACCAGGTTCTCGCTGTAGGCCTTGCCCTTCTCGGCGGCTTCAAGAGAGACGTCTTTGAGCACGACGTCGATCCCTGATCGGGCGCATTGATAGGCGATACCCGCCCCCATCATGCCGGCGCCGAGCACTGCCACCTTGGTGGCAGACCACTGTTCGAAACCATCGGGACGCGAGCTGCCCTTGTTGATCGCCTGGAGGTCGAAGAAGAACGCCTGGGTCATGTTCTTGGCCTGGGGTGAGTGGCACACCAGGTCGACGAAATAGCGAGTTTCGATCTCGAACGCCTGATTGATGTCCACGGTCGCACCTTCGACGGCTGCCGACATGATGTGGTGCGGCGCGTCATAGCGGGCGCCCTTCGTCTGTGCCCTCAATGTCGCTGGAATGGCCGGCAGGTTGGCGGCCAGCATGGGATGGGTTGGGGTCCCACCTGGCATCTTGTACCCGCGGGCGTCCCAGGGCTGAGTCGCTTTGGGGTTCGCGGCAATCCAGGCTTTGCCGGCAGACAGCATGGCTTCGGAGTCCGGGGCGATTTCGTCGACCAGGCCGACGGCTTTGGCATCTGCCACTCGCATCTGCTGGCCCTGGATCAGTACTTTCGTCAGGGCTTCGATGACGCCAAGCAGTCGAACCGTTCTCACAACTCCACCTCCGCCGGGAAGCAGCCCCAGGGTCACCTCGGGAAGGCCGATGCGAGTCGATGGGTTGTCCATCGCTACCCGGTAGTGGCACGCCAGGGCGATCTCGAGTCCGCCGCCGAGTGCCGCTCCATTGATCGCCGCGACCACGGGCATCCCCAGTGTTTCGAGGGTTCGCATGGCTCGCTTCAATTGGTTTGAGAACTCGATGAATGCGGGGGCGTCGTCGGGGGTGGCGGCGATTAGCTCACGGAGATCTCCTCCGGCGAAGAAGGTCGGTTTTGCCGACGTGATGAGCACACCGGAGATGTCGGCCTTGTTCGCTTCGATATGGTCGACGACGGCGATGTAGTCCTCGACGAACTGCCGACGCATCGTGTTGGCCGACTGTTGTGGATCGTCGAGCGTCAAGGTAACGAGGCCGCTTTCGTCCTGGTTGTACTGGATCGTTTCAAGGTTCATGGTCACGGTTCCGTTCAGACTCGCTCGATGATGGTGGCAATACCCATGCCGCCACCAATGCACAATGTGATCAGTGCGGTGTTCAGGTCCCGACGCTCTAGCTCGTCGACCATCGTGCCCAGCAACATGGCCCCGGTGGCTCCCAGCGGGTGTCCCATGGCGATGGCGCCTCCATTGACGTTGGTGATGTCGTGATCGACACCGAGGTCGCGCATCAATTTGAGTGCTACCGAAGCGAACGCTTCGTTGATTTCGACGAGGTCGATATCGCCAACGGTCATACCCGCTTTGGTAAGGGCCTTCCGGCACGCCGGAGCGGGTCCGGTCAACATGATGGTTGGCTCGGCGCCAACCACTCCGACCGAGACGACGCGAGCCCGGGGCAGCATTCCGTATTTCTTGCCTGCTTCCTGGCTGCCGACCAGAACGAGCGCGGCTCCGTCGACGATGCCCGAGGAATTGCCGGCCGTGTGTACATGGTTGATTTCCTCGACCCGCGTGTACTTCTGCAGTGCAACGGCGTCGAAGCCGCCCATTTGACCCATCGCAGAAAACGCCGGCGGCAACTTGGCGAGGTCGTCCATGCTCGTACCAGGGCGCATGTGTTCGTCCCGGTCAAGGACAACTTGACCGGCGATGTCGACGACCGGGACGATCGAACGGTCGAACCGACCGTCGGCCCAAGCCTTGGCAGCCCGGCCTTGCGACTCTACCGCGAATGCGTCGACGTCGTGGCGGGTGAATCCTTCGATCGTGGCAATGAGGTCGGCGCTGATGCCCTGCGGGACGAACGACGTCTCATAGTTGGTGGCCGGGTCCATCGCCCATGGATCTCCCCCCGAGCCGATTGCGACCCGGGACATCGATTCGGACCCGCCAGCCAGGATTACGTCCTCCCAACCCGACCGCACTCGGGCGGCAGCCTGGTTGACGGCTTCCAATCCGGACCCGCAGTACCGGTTTAGTTGGACGCCAGGAACGGTCTCGGAAAACCCTGCAGCGAGAGCGGCCGTGCGGGCCAGCACGCCACCCTGCTCGACGTGGGGCTCAACGGTGCCGAGCACGATGTCGTCGACTGCGGCGGGATCGAGGTGGGGGTTGCGTTCGCGAATCGCATTCAACAAGGTGGTTACGAGGGTGACTGGTTTGGTGGTGTGCAATGCGCCGGTGTTCTTGCCGCGACCGCGTGGGGTGCGAACGGCGTCGTATATGTAGGCGTCAGCCATGAGTAGATCTCCTGATGGTTTGGTTATGAAACGACATGCAAATCCGGGGAGGTGGGTGGAAGGGGAGGGAGGTCGGTTTCGGCCAGACCGCGTGCCTCACTCGGATCGATTCCGAAGCTACGCAGGACAAGTTCTGCGGCACCCGAGCCCGCTTCTCGCCAAGTCTGATGCCCTTCGAGCACCATCCACATTGCCGTGAGAGTGGTTCCGGCGATCATGGCCATGGCACCCGGCAGCAGCTCCTCCCGGAGGTCATAGCGGTGCCGGTCGACGCCTTTGGTGACGGCCCGCATGGGCGTCCCGTTGAGGAGGTCGCGCAACGAGTCGTTGTTGATCCCGAAGCGGTATACGAACCAACCCCACTGCGGTTCTTCATGGGCGCGCCGCACGAAGAACCGGATGTCGTTGGCGAGGCGGTGGGCTGGATCCGAATTCTGATCGCAGGCGGTGACTCGTTCATGCATCTCGGCAGCAAGTTGGGCGGCGACTTGCTCGAAGAGGTACTCAGGGGCTTCGATATTGTTATATATCGTCCCGCGAGCCACTCCGGCGGCCTGGGCCAGATCGCTAACCGAAACCCGCTGGTTTCCTTGCTCGGCGAACAGGCGGATAGCGGCCTCATGAATCCGGCGTTGCGCTTGATTCATGGGTAAGCGAGGGTTGCGAGAAGCATCACAGCGATTGTACACGACTGTTCAAACGTGAGCAAAGTTGATCGAACCGACCAGCCCGTCTGGGAATACGGTGTTCGAACCTAGAAAAGGCAGAACGGGTGGCCGGCCGGGTCCAGCATGACTCGCACGTCTTCCTGTGGTTGATACTCGGCGAGCACTGCGCCCGCATCGAGTGCCCAGCTGACAGCTGCGGCCGGATCGTCAGCCGAAAGGTCGAGATGGACCATCATCTGCTGATCGCCGGGTCCGTTTGGCCACACGGGCCGCACGTAGTCGGTTTCGGTCTGAAACGACAAGCCGGTTCCCCCACCGGGTGGCTTCAACATCACCCAGTTGGGCTCCTCAACCTTGACACCCCAGCCGAGCAGTTGTTGGTAGAAGGATGCCAATGCCCCGGCATCGGGAGCGCCGAGTACGGTTGCGGCAATGGTCAGTTTCGGTGGCATGGCCTACCCTTCGGGTTCGGGTGGACGTCAGGCGGGGGGTTTGTGCCCGCCAGAAGACTGAGTGTTCATTGGCTGTGATCGCGATGCGCTTCCGCGACCAAGCGGGCGTGAAAGGTTCCGAGGCCATGCTGTCGTTTGAGCCAATCGACGATGGTCCCAAAGGCCGTCAAGCCACTTTCTTCGATGACTTCGATCCAGTCATCGAGCGATTGGCCGGTCTGCCGCTCCACGTTGTCGGCCACAGAGGCTCGTTTCCGGTCGTGACGTTCTGGCATTGCATCCTCCTGTTGGTCCAACGCTAGCTCGTGCACTTGATAATCATCCAGAATCCGCCCAGCTCCGCATTTATCACTAAAAGGGGTTCACAGGGAACCTCAGGAGAAGGGAAGAACACATGAAACATCGTTTGAGCTCACTCGTTCTGATTGCCGCCATGGCCGTTGGTATCACCGCCGCGCCAGCACTGGCCGCTCCACGGACTCCAGACACCGATTGTCTGCGCGCCGGACAGGCGACCCTCCGTTCACTCGGGGCTTTCAAGGCCGCTGCCAAAGGGCAGGTCAATTACGCGGCGTTTGACATCAACTCGGGCAACATCTACGAAGGTCTCATTCGTGTCGATCTTGGTGATGAGGCCTACCTGCCTATCAATAAGGTCTTCCAACTCCACCTCGACAGCCCTGAGCTGTTCGCTTGGTGCGACTGATCTATCCGTATCTGAAATGCGAAAGACGCCTCCTTCGGGAGGCCTCTTTCGCGTCGGTCTTTGGCTAGGAGCGTTCCTCTGCGATGGAGTTGCCGCCATCGACGATGAGACACTGGCCCGTGATGTAGCTCGCGCCAGGCGTGGCTAGCCAGGCGACTGCGCTGGCCACCTCGTCTGGCGATGCACTGCGGCCTATTGGCGTTGCCAGGCCCTCGTCCCGTTCGTTGGGAGTCTGGGAGCCGGTCTCGATCCAACCGGGAGCCACCACATTGGCGGTTATGCCGTGGCCGGCGTGATCGACGGCAAGTGATCTAGTCAGCCCGACGATGGCTGCCTTGGAAGCTGCGTAGGCAGGGTCTTGTCGCATGGCCATGACCGGCCCGGTAACGCTGCCGACCGAGATGATCCGACCCCATCCCGCCTGCCGCATGTGGGGTATGACCGCCCGGGACATAAGGAAGGCCGTATCGAGATTTCGTTCGATCGAGGCCCGCCACTGTGAATAGGGGAGGCCTGCCACGTCCCCCGCTTCTTCGTCTCCAGGCTGGCTGACGCTCGTCATGCCGGCGTTGTTTACGAGAATGTCCAATGAACCGAGAGCAGATAATGACTGATCGGTGATCCGTTGGACGGTCTGTTCGTCCGTCAGATCACCAAAGGTACCGAACGCCTCATATCCCTGACTTCGTAGTTCAGATACCCGCTGGTGGATTCGGTCGGTTGTCGAGGTCACTGCCACGCGGGCTCCGAGGGCAGCCAGCATTCGGGCGGAAGCAAATCCAATGCCGGTTGGGCTGCCGGCCCCGGTGATGAGCGCCGTTCGGCCTTCGAGCGAAAAGAGAGGTGGGGTCATGGTCGGAAGGCTATCACCGTCGACTGCCCGCCCAGACGAGTGTGCATCCAACCGGGATAGTCCATATCGTATGCACACTCGATCAACGAATGGGCGGCGGTCGGATTTAGTGGCCGAGCCCGAGGGATGCGTTGAGACGAAGTTGGGACTCGGTGAGTCCGCCCAGGATCGTGACGTACAAAGGCATGCGGTTCGGGGCACAACAACCAACTTGGAGACGTCCCACCTGGGCGCCGGCATCTTCAAGTTCGGCAATGGCCCGACTCGCCAGGGTTGGATCGGCGGCGGTCTGCTCGACGAGGCTTCGGGCGCTGGCGAGCGTGGCGGCCAAGGTTGCCATCTGAGGGTTTCGCCCCGGATCGCAACAGGTTTTGTCGAGCTTGACGAGCGCGGCGTCGCACGCATCAAGCGCCCCGGTGGCGGACTTCGGTTTTGGCGCAGGACTCATTCAGGACAGGCTACTGGCTGGTTGACACCGGTCGGCCCACCGTCCATGCCGACAAGCGACTCGCTGGTCAGCGGGTATTGAACCACCGTCCAACCCCGATAGAGCCAAGCGCGCTGGTTGTCAACATTACGGCTGCTCCAATATTGCCGGCCACCGGGTAATCGCCATACGAGTTGATTGAGCCAACCTTGAGCAGGTCGAGAAGAAAGAAGATCGCGATGCCGGTCAGCATCCCAAACCCGAATGAGATGGTCGCCCAGCGAGGAGCCTGACCCTGACGGATGAGTGCGAGACTGAATATGAGCATCCCGATCCCGAGGAGGCCGCCCCAGATTGGGAACGCCCACGCCACGACGCCAAAGGCGGTGCCAAGCCCGGCGAGGATCAGGCCGACCATTCCGGCCCTACCCATAACGAGGTCTCTTCGGAGGCCGGCCAAACCTGCGACGGTCAGCAACCCTGCGGTCACGATGGCGACCGTCATGATGCCCCAGAGGGTCTCCTCCGTCCCGTCGAACGTACCCGACGTGGCTTCCAGGACGTCCGCAGCGATTGCCAAGCCCAGGGCAGCCAGCCACAGCACGCCGGCGGCAATGATGGTCGTTCCAGACCTGCGCACGATCGCAGGCATTTGTTCGGTTTGCGTCGCCATACGAGTTACCTCCTTGTGGGGCGCACGGTGCAGCCCCTCTTGAGTACAGACGAAACAATCCGGTGTTCGGGTGACACCGAGGTGCCGTTAGGCAGGCTCGGGGGCTTCGGGGTGGGCGGCCACATAGTCGAGAGCGCCGTTGACCGCCCGGTTCGCCTGCCGTTCGAATAGAGCGTTAAGTAGAGGATGGAAGGGGCGCATCCAGGGAGGCGTCCGGGTCTGATTATGGAAGGTGATTTGAGTTCCTAATCGGGATGGTCGAAAGTTCAACGTGTCTACTGACCAGAACGGGCCGATCGAGCCCTCATAGCGGACCGTCCGACCGGGCTCGACTGCCACCAGCGTGGACCTCGCCGTCATGTTCACCAGACCGTTGGCCACGGTTGATTCATACCTCGACCCGAGCTCCCAGCGATCCCCCTGGGTCCGGCGCGAACTGGATACGCTCGGGTTCCACCGGTCAAGGTCGTTCATGTCGCCGAGTAGTTCGAACACCACATGAGGTGCCCCACGAACCTCGATCTGTTGGGAGAATCCGATCATCTCGTCATCGTACGTCAGCCTCGTGATCTACGCCGCGTGGACCAGTTGGACGACTTTGGCCATCGCCTCGACAGCCTCGATGGTTTTCGGGTAGACGTCGCAGCGCACTTCATCAAAGCCGAGGTCCCCGAAACTAAGCAGGGTTTCGGCAATATGCTCCGGTGGACCGCTAATGACCTCGGCCGAACCGGAGACGTTCATGGCGTCGACGGAGTACACGTCGAGTGTCCGGAACAGCGACGCGGGATCGCGGCCGACCTCTTGGCAGGCGATCTCAAGCTCATCGACAATGGGCCCGAGCGTGGCAGCAGCACTCCCATGATCGCCCGTCCACCAGTTCCAACCATCGGCGTATCTGGCCACGAGTCGGAGCATTTTGGGAGCTCCGCCGGCGATGACGATGGGAGGCCCTCCAGAACGAGGACCCCGTAACACGAGTTCAGATCGACGAGCGGAGTGGAACTGGCCGTCGTAGTCGATTGCGCCGTTCTTGAGCAGACCGTGAATGATCGCGATCGCCTCAGCGAAACGGGAATAGCGCCTGTCGGTTGGAAAGCCGAACGCCTCGTAATCGGAGTCGTCGGTATTGCCGGCTCCCAGTCCGAAGATATAGCGACCGCCGGATATTTCGTCGATGGTCTCGGCCATCTTGGCTGTCAGGGCAGGGGACCGGTAAGGGGCATTGACGACCGACTGACCGATCTCGATCGTGCTGGTCGTGGCCGCCAGGGCGGCCGCGATCGAGAACGATTCCCAGCCCCCCTCGGTGACTGAATCTCGATACAACAGGGCATCCTCGAACACAAAAGTGTCGAACCCACAGAACTCAGCGACTCTGGCACGCTCGCTAATCGATGCCCAGGTGGGTGTAGGTCGGGGCGTATCAGGCGCACCGTGCAACTGATTGATAAGTCCAATTCTCATACGTCTCCAGGCAGCGCTTTCGAGACTAGTCAGACTCCCCGGTTCGTCCCGATGCGCTGTCAGCTGTCGAGGTTGGCCATAACGTGCTTGATTCGGGTGTAGTCCTCGAACGAATACGAGGACAAATCCTTGCCATACCCGGATCGTTTGTATCCGCCATGGGGCATCTCAGCGACCAGCGGAATGTGCGTGTTGATCCACACGCATCCGAAGTCGAGGCGTTTGGCCATTCGCATTGCCCGTCCGAAGTTGGTCGTCCAGACGCTCGATGCCAGGCCATATTCGACTCCGTTGGCCCAGGCAACTGCCTCGTCCTCGTCTGAGAAGCGTTGAACGGTGATGACAGGACCGAAGATTTCGTTTTGGATCATCTCGTCGTCCTGACGCAGATCGGCGATGACCGTGGGGTGATAGAAGTAGCCGTTGCCACCCAGACCAGATCCTCCTGCCACAACCCGGGCGTGGTCCGGAGTTCGGTCCACAAATCCAGTGACGCTGGCGAATTGGTTGGCGTTATTCACGGGCCCGTAGGCGGCGTCCTCGTCGTCGGGTCCGCCGGTCTTGGTCGCCGCGGCCTGATCGGCCAGGGCGGCAATGAGCTCATCGTAGATTCCGGGACTCGCCAAGACTCTCGTGGCCGCCGTGCAGTCCTGGCCGGCGTTGAAATATCCGGCTCCGGCGATTCCCTCGGCCGTGGCTTCGAGGTCGGCATCGTCGAAGACCACCACCGGGGCTTTGCCGCCCAATTCCAGATGGACTCTCTTGAGAGAATGTGACGCCGCCTCGGCAACGTCCATGCCCGCCCGGACCGAACCTGTCACCGAGACCATGGCCGGAATGTCGTGGACGACCATCGCCCGTCCCGTGTCGCGATCACCGCAGACGACGTTCAACACGCCATCAGGCAGAAACTCTGCGGCGATCTCTGCCAACAGTGTCGTTGAGGCCGGGGTGGTATCGCTCGGTTTGAGAACGACGGCGTTGCCGGCCGCGATGGCCGGAGCGAACTTCCAGACAGCCATCATCATCGGGTAGTTCCATGGCGCAACTTGAGCGCAGACGCCGATCGGTTCCCGGCGAACGAATGAGGTCATTCTGCTCATGTATTCACCGGCCGCCTTGCCCTCCAGATGACGGGCGGCGCCGGCAAAGAAGCGGATCTGATCGACCATCGGCGGGATCTCCTCGGCCATCGTCATTGCCCGGGGCTTGCCGGTGTTGTCAACTTCGAGGGCGACCAACTCGTCGGCTCTCGCTTCGACGGCGTCGGCGATACGAAGCAGTGCGAGAGACCGATCGGAAGGGGTGGCTTCCCGCCACCCCTCGAAGGCTAACTGGGCGGCGCGCATGGCGCGGTCGATGTCAGCTGGACCCGACAGAGGTGCGGTTGCGTACTGGCTGCCAGTGGCAGGATTGATAACCGCCGAGGTGCGACCATCAGCGGCCTCGACATAGGCACCGTTGACGAAATTCATGAACGTTTGCATGCTGTTCTCCTCAGGTTTGCTTGTCGATGGTCACTGGTTCTCGGTCCGTGCGGCGAACCGTTGGGACAGGATGATCGGGACGAAGGTAATGGCGATCACCAACAACGCAACAACGTTGGTCACGGGGCGGTTGCGTGGCCGCACGAGTGAAGAAAAGATCCAGATGGGGAGGGTCTGCTGGTTCCCAGCCGTGAATGTCGTCACGATAATTTCGTCGAAACTCAGCGCAAACGCCAGCATTCCGCCGGTGATGATTGCTGAACCGAGCTGGGGCATCAGCACATAGCGAAACGTCTGCCATCCGCTGGCACCCAGGTCCGCTGATGCCTCGAGCAGATTCGGGTTGAGGCGTCGCATTCGGGCGATGACGTTGTTGTAGGCCACCGCCACGCAGAACGTGGCGTGGCCGATGACCAGCGTCCAGAAAGAGAAACTGACTCCGGTAATGCTGATCGCCGAACGCAGTGCAATCCCGGTAATGATTCCCGGTAGGGCAATCGGAAGCACGATGAATAGGGACAACGTATCTCTTCCAAAAAACTTTGTGCGCCAGACAACACCTGCTGCCAAGGTGCCGAGAATGAGTGCGGTTGTGGTGGCGACCGCGGCCACCATGAGGGATAGGCCGAGCGCTTGACGGATATCCTCGTTCTGGGCAGCTACGCCAAACCATCTCATGGTCAGGCCCGGAGGTGGGAACGTGAATGCGGCGTCTTCAGTGGTGAACGCGTACAGAAAGACGAAGAGAATCGGTATATGAAGGTACATCAGCCCGGCCGTAGCCAGTACCGTCAATGACCGGGGAGCTCGGGCCTTCATAATGCCTCGAATGCGCCGAGCTTACGGGCGCCCGTCAGATACAAGCCCATAACCACAACCGGGATAATCGCCAGAGCAGCGGCCAGGGGCAGGTTTCCGGCCACCCCCTGCTGGCTGTAGATCGCCAGACCAATGAACGGGCTTGAGTTCCCGATGATGGTCGGGATGATGTAGTCGCCCAGGGTGAGTGAAAAGGTAAAGATCGAACCGGCTGCTACCCCGGGAAGGATCAGCGGCCATGTGATCCTGCGAAAGGTGGTAGCCGGCGAAGCACCCAGGTCTGCGGAGGCCTCCAGCAGCGACTCGGGTAGCCGCTCGACGGCTGCCTGCATGGGCAGGACCATGTAGGGCAACCAGATGTACGTGAAGACCAGGAATTGCCCGAGCGACGACGTCGACAATGACGGTCCACCGATGAGCGGGAGGCCGAGGATCCAGTTGAGCACCGAACTGGCGCCCAAGACATTGAAGAACCAGGCGGCGACCCCCTCACTCGCCAGCAGCAGTTTCCAGGCGTACACCCGCACCAGATATGACGACCAGAGCGGGATGAGCACCGCCAGTACCAGAGCGGTTTTGGCCTTGCCTGATGTGAATCGGGCGATGCGGTAGGCGAGCGGAAATCCAATGAGTATCGAAGCGATGGTTACCGCAGTGGCCATCCCAATCGTGCGACCGGCGACAGCCATATTGGCGTCGGTGAACACTTGCCGCCATGTCTCAAGGGTGGGAGAGCGATCGATGGTGCCAGAGAATGAGTCGATTTGGAAAAAGCTGTTCAGCAACAGCGACCCGAGGCTCCCGCCGTAAACGACCACGAGCCATCCCACCGGCAACGCCAGTAACAACGCCAAGCGCAGTCGGCGTCTGGTGTAGAGGTAGGTGCTGAGGCGTCGGATCAACGAAAATTCCCTGAATGGTATGAAGGGGTGGGGAAGGCCGAAGCCCTCCCCACCCGAACCCGATTTTGTCTAGCGCCCGCCGATCACGGCCAGATAGTCGGTAACCCAGCGGCGATATGGCACGCAGTCGGTGCCAGTTCCGTTGCAGTCCTCGGTGGGGGTCTTCCAGAACGAGATCTGATCGAAGTTCTCGATTCCGTTGGTCTTGCAACCGTCTGCTCCCAGCAGGTCGTTGCCGTCACACGCCGACGGCACCGACGGCACCGAC
>JAENVV010000046.1 GCA_016650365.1 Acidimicrobiia bacterium | reverse complement strand
TCGTCTCCCTGGAGCTCGGCTACAGCGCACGGAGCCAGGCCGAGTGGTTGGGTATTCAATCCGTTCAGTCAGGTCTTCAACAGGCTCCTGTCACGGGCGAGGTGATGGCACGGGCATTGCAGGCCCAGGGAGCGATGGCTGCCAGCGGGAAACATCGAGTCAAAATCAGTGACCTCGTGATAGCGGCCGCCGCCGCGGAGGTTGGGGTGATCGTGCTGCACTATGACGTCGACTTCGAGAGAATTGCGAGCACTACCGGCCAGGCGACAGAGTGGGCGGTCCAGCGAGATTCGATCGACTAGGCGAGTCCGTCACTAGCCTGATCGGTAGATCAATGAAGCAGTAGGCGAGATAGTTCGAAAGCGAAACGAGGCGACTGTGCCAGGAGATCCATTTACGATTGCAGCCCACGCCGGCGGCGTCTTCGACGAGGCCACCGGGGGCGTTGTCCCACCCCTCCAGCCGTCGACGACGTTTCGGCGCGGCCCGGGAATCTCCGATGACTACGTCTACCGCCGCTATGCCCATCCGGGCGCCGAAGCAGTCGAGAACGTAGCTGCTCAACTCGATGGAGGATCGGCGGCGTTGGTGTTCGGGTCGGGAATGGCCGCGCTAAGTGCCGTCCTGGAGTCGGTCCCGATGGGCGGGCATGTGGTCGCTCCGGTGGTCATGTATCACGGCGGTCAGGATTGGTTCCGCTCGCAAGCCGGCATCGGAAGGATCTCGCTGACACTGTTTGACTCCGACGACCCTGGCGCTCTTGAACAAGCCCTGACTCAGACAACGGACCTACTGTGGATTGAGACTCCCACCAACCCGATGTGGGGACTCATCGACATTGCGGCCGCAGTGGAATTGGGACATCGGGTCGGGGCAACAGTGGTCGTCGACTCGACGGTGGCACCTCCCGTTACGACCCGACCGCTCGACCTTGGCGCCGACATCGTCTTTCACTCCGCCACCAAGTACTACAACGGCCACTCTGACGTCCTGGCCGGCATCCTCATCACCGCCAAGCCTGACGAGCGTTGGGAACGGATTGAGGCGGTTCGAGGGAGTCATGGTTCGATTCTTGCTCCGTTCGACGCCTGGCTTCTCTTGCGGGGTATCCGAACGATGCCGTTGCGCTACACCCGTGCTTGCCAGTCTGCCGCGGCGATCGCCGCGGTATTCGAGCACCACCCACGGGTCGAGCGGGTGTTATACCCTGGGTTGGAATCCCACCCAGGGCATGAGATCGCAGTTCGTCAGATGACCGGCGGTTTTGGGGCCATGATGTCGATTCTTGTGAACGGAGATGCCGGCGAGGCACGACGGGTGGCCGCTACGACCCGGCTGTTCGCCAACGCGACGTCGCTCGGAGGGGTCGAGTCGCTTATCGAACATCGTGCCTCGTATCAAACGACCCCGGTTCCCCCCAATTTGCTGCGGGTCTCGGTTGGTATCGAGGACCCTGACGAACTGATCGCCGATCTTGGTCAGGCCCTCGGCGGCTGAGGACCCCTGGCTAGTGTTCTGCGGGCAATGAGCTCGCCGAACCATCATGTTTCAGTTCGCATTCTCGCGGACAGCGTCTCGGCTGGTCTGGTTGGCGCGGTCCGGTCGTTGTCCCTGGCCGCTCTGGTTTTCGGCGGACTCGGCCTCGCCGAAGCGCGAGACTTCGGCCCTATCCTCATCGGAGCCGGAATTCTTGGACTCGTCATCGCTTTGACGTCCGGTTTGGTCGGAACTCCTCAGTCGAATGCCGCGGCGGTCGTGGCGGTCGCCGCCGGTTTGGCTACCGCCTCTTCGACTGGTTCGCCTGACGAACAGTTCGCTCTCGTCGTGGCCACCATGGCGGTGGCGTCGATTTCAACCGGTCTCGTTCTTTACCTCGCCGGAGCCTTCAAGCTCGGACGGCTCATCCGGTTCCTACCGTATCCGGTCGTGGGAGGGTTCCTGGCGGCCACCGGATGGCTGCTACTCAAGGGAGGATGGCGATTGGCTCAGGACGCTTCGGCCTCCTGGATTACGGTTGCCACGTTGGGTTTTGGCCTTGCGATTGCCTACGCAGCTCAGGTGGATAACCGGTGGTTGCAACCGGCAGTGGTCGGGTTGGCCCTGGCGATCTTCTTTGTGGTGATGGCCGTTGGCGGAGTGAGCCTTGAGGAAGCGGGCGCCAACGGTTGGCTCGTCGGCCCGTTCGCGGCCGATCCGGTCCATTTTTCCGATCTATTTGTTTGGCTCACGGCAGACATGACCCAATTGGCTCCCGCCGTTCCGACTCTACTGACGATCCCCGCTGTGGCGTTGTTGTCGTTGCTGTTGAACGCCAGCGCCATCGAAGTCGGCGAGAGGGTCGACCTTCCGCTCGATTTTGAACTCAAGGCTGCCGGGCTTGGCAATGTCGCCGGGGGCGTGGTGGGAAGTCTGCCCGGGTGGCAATCACTCACGCTCCAGAAGCTGGTCAAGTCGTCGCGCACCAACAAGGTGGGGGCGGTGATCGTCGGCCTCGTTTCGCTGTCTGCGTTGGCGGCCGGGCCGCGGGTGATCGGTTATTTGCCTGTCTTCGTGGTTGCCGGTGTCGTAGCCGGCCTCGGGCTGGACCTCTTGTACGAGTGGATGGTCGCCTCGCGGTCCAATGTCAGTGCCACCGATTACTCGATCGTGCTGATTGTCGTCGTGGTCACGGCGGGCTTCGGGTTCGTATCAGGCGTGGTCATCGGAGTGCTCGCCGCCATCGGCCTGTTTATCTTTCAATACTCGAAGATCGACGTTGTGCAGGTTGCCTTGTCCGGCGATTCGTATCACTCAAACGTCGATCGGCCGGTTACGGACAATGATCGCCTGACCGAGGCCGGCGAGGCCATTGCCATCTTCAGAATCCACGGCTTCGTCTTCTTTGGCACGGCCAACCGGTTAATCGGTGAGCTGAGAGCACGGATGGCGCCCGAAGTCGTACGCTATCTGGTGGTTGACGGCAAGCGGGTCACCGGGTTCGACGGATCTGCGCTGCACGCATTCGAGCGGTTCCTCGAAACGGCGGCTGAACAAGGTGTGACGACGGTGCTGACCGGCTTTGGTCCGCTTGGCGAGAAAGTTGCCGCCGCCGAGGCGGCCGAAACCGTCGTTCGGTTCCATACACTCGACGAAGGCCTTGAGTGGGCTGAGGACCAGATCCTCGGCAGCGAGGACTCCTTGTTCGGATCGGTCGAAGCCCAGCTTGCCGAAATCGCCGGGCCATGGGCCGACGGAGTATTCGCAATGATGGAGCGTGTCGAGTTTGGCGTGGGTGACACGATCATCGCCGAGGGGTCGGTCGGGCATCCGATCTATGTCATCGAGTCCGGTCGGGTCCGGGTGGTCCTCGAAGCCAGTGGCACCCGATTGCGGACGATGCGACCCGGCGCCATTGTTGGCGAAATGGCCTACTACACCCGCCAACCGGCCAACGCCTCCGTCGTCGCAGAGACCGAGGTGGTGGCCTACGCCCTTTCTGAATCAAAACTTGAGGGCCTGCTCTCAACCAATCCGCGCCTCGCCGCCGAGGTCCACCGCCGGATGGCGCGGTCACTATCGCGCCGGGTCACCGAGACGAATACGGCACTTCGAAAAGCGATGGAGTAGCGATTTAGCGAACTGCGAGTGCCTGGTGATGGCGGTGGCGTTCCCAAAGGGCGTAGCCAATCACGACGAGAAGCAGTTGGGCTCCGATACCCCGATACATCGGTGTGTAGCCGGCTGATTCGATGACCCACCCGAGAAGCGGGGCGCCGATCAACGATGCCAGTGGGAAGAATGACAAGAAGCCGGAAAGCGCCGCCCCCCGCTCTTCTGTGGTCGAGCGTTCAACTACGAGTGAGTTGAGGATCGGGAATGAGAATCCATGACCGATTCCGGCAGTCGCACCGGCGATCCCGATGGCCAGACTCGTCGTGGCAGACCCGAGCAGGACCATCCCACCTGACATGATGATCAGGCTTGCGCTCAGCACCGGGATTTCGCCGAATCGCTGTGGAAGCTGCCGGCCACCCAACCTCACGACGATGGCCATGGTCGAATAGGCAGCGAAGAACACTCCAACCGAACCGTATCCGGTCGTGTCGACGAAGGTTTTGAGGAAGGTGAAAATCGAAATCAGCGTCAGCGAGAACGAAGCCGTGATGAGCCAAATTGGTGAAAGTTCGTGCTGGCGGATGGCGACCAGGAAACCGAGGCTGGGCCGGGTGTGAACACCTTTCGACTCGTGAAGAGGTAGCGCCATTGCGAAGGCGGCCGTTCCAAGCCCGACCGCCACCCAGAACAACGTGGTGTAGTTGCTCGTTCGGAGAATGAAATCACCAAGGAGCCCGCCGAGTGCCAGGGGCATTTGTCCGGATACTCCAAATAGCGCCATGCCTTCGGTGCGGCGAGATGCCGGGACGATGTCGGCCGTGTATGTCACGAAAGAGGTGAACAGTACGGCTTCGGCGATCCCGTGGACGATGGTGAGGGCGTACACCCACCAGGAGATCGAGGTGACGGTGGTCAGGGCGGCGAGTCCGGCGACGTTGATCAGGTTGCCGGCGTGGATGAGTGGTCGGCGACCGATCCGATCCATGAGGTGCCCAACGTACGGACGAACGACCAGCGAGCCGATCGATCCAACCCCGACGATTACACCGACCGTCCCCTCGCTGGCTCCGAGGGAGACGAGGAACCCGGCGTAATGGATGAACAACGCGAAGGTCAACCCCATCAGCAGGTTCGAGGTGAAGGCGAATCCGAACGCCCGGGTGACCAGTTTTTCCATGAGCCGACGAACCATACACCCGGTCGCGACCGGGTCTATTCGGGTGGGACGCCGAATCCGGGTAGGACCTCTTTTGAAGTTTCGCTCAGGTTCTTGACCTTAGATGGCGTTAATGGTCAAAAGGGGTGAGCACCACTTCAGGAGAAACCGTCTTCGGATTCCGGCCTGATATGGACGACAAGGGTAAGTACGCTCACCATGTGAAGGACCGCTTTGGCGGTCCTTCACCCCGTTGGGGAGTCTGCGTTCGCACGGACTTCGGGCCTATGCCACCGATGGGGACCGGAACGTGGTGAGGGCCTTCATGTAGTTGTGGCGCTCAAAGGCGGTCGGGTCGGGGGCGTTGACTTGGGAAAGGCTGCCCCGCAGTTGGGACACCGATGAGTATTCGTTCTCGTCGAGCCAGCGTTCCAGATCGCAGACGAGATCAGTCATGTGGCCCGGACCGTACTTGAGCAACGAGGCGGTGGTCATGGTCACGTCGGCGCCGGCCAGCAACAGCTTCACGACGTCTTCGGCTGAATGAACCCCGGACGTCGCGGCGAACTGTGTCTTGATCCGTCCGAACAAGATGGCAATCCATCGCAACGGGAGCCGGAGGTCGTGGGGCGTCGATAGCTCCAGGTTGGGTGTGACGCCCATCTCCTCGATATCGAAGTCGGGCTGATAGAACCGGTTGAACATCACCAGTGAATCCGCTCCGGCATCGACCATCTGTTTCGCCATGTTGGCAAACGCCGAGAAGTACGGGCTGACCTTGACCGCCAGCGGGATCTTGATCTTTTCCTTGACAGCTTCGATCAACTCGAGGTACTGGGTTTCCATGTCGGACGCAGAGAACATCGGGTTGGCGGCCACGACATAAATATTGAGTTCGAGGGCGTCGGCACCGGCGTCCTCGATCAAACGGGCGTAGTGAACCCAGCCGCCACGGGTCGACCCGTTCAGGCTGCCGATGATCGGGATGCGTAGTTCCCGCTTGGCATCTTCGACCAGTCGGAGGTAGGCGTCCGGGCCGGTGTTGTACGTGTCGAGTTCCGGGAAGTAGCCGGCCGGGGATTCAACGAAGCTGCCGGCCAGCGATTCCACGAGGTGGGCAAGTTCGGCGGCTTCGTGGACGATCTGCTCCTCAAACAGTGAAGGAAGCACCACGGCAGGGGCGCCAGCTTCTTCCAGCTTGTGGAGCGTGCCGAGCGACCCGGTCAGCGGCGAGGCCGACGGGATGATCGGGTGGGCAAGCTCAAAGCCCAGATAACGGGTGGTCAGATCAGCACTCATTCGTGATCCTCCAAGTCAGGGACCCGACGTTCGACGTCGGCCAGTTGTTCGTAGAGCTTCCACCGGGCGTCGATGTCGTCCTGGGCCAGACCGAACAGTACCTCGGCTGTTTCGGGTTTCGACCTCGCCAACATGGCGTAGCGGGCTTCGGTTGCAGCGAACTCTTTGAAGGAGATCGTCGGCGCTCGACTATCAAGGTGGAACGGATGTTTGCCTTCGGCGGCCACCCGGGGGTCGTACCGGTACAGCGGCCAGTAACCCGACGTCACGGCTTCTTTCTGGTGCGAGAAGCCGGTTGACATGTCGATGCCATGGGCGATGCATTGTGAGTAGGCAATGATGAGCGACGGACCATCGTACGCTTCGGCTTCCGCGAACGCCTTCACCGTTTGGGTGTTATTGGCACCGATGGCGACCTGGGCGACGTACACGTCGCCATAGGCCGAAGCGATCATCCCGAGGTCCTTCTTGCCAACCTGTCGGCCGCCGGCTGCGAACTTGGCAACCGCCGCCCGGGGGGTGGCTTTGGACGCCTGACCGCCGGTATTCGAATAGACCTCGGTGTCGAGCACGAGGATGTTCACGTTGCGCCCCGAGGCGAGCACGTGGTCCAGGCCACCAAATCCGATGTCGTAGGCCCAGCCATCGCCACCCACAATCCAGATGGTCTTATGAACGAGAGCGTCGACGACGGTCTTGAGCCGGCTGGCCCGGGGATCATCGATACCGGTGAGGGCGTCCTTGAGTTGGAGAACCCTGGTGCGTTGGGCCTCCACCGAAACTTCGTCGGCCAGACGACCCGCCTGGAGTTCGGCAACCAGGTTGTCGGGTAGGTATTTGGCGAGGTCTACCAACAGGGCGTCTGCTTCGACAATTTGCTGGTCGAGCGCCAGGCGCATACCCAAACCGAACTCGGCGTTGTCTTCAAAGAGCGAATTGGCCCAGGCAGGACCCCGCCCCTGCTCGTTCGTGGTCCACGGGGTTGTCGGAAGATTTCCACCGTAGATCGACGAGCAACCCGTGGCGTTGGCCATCGTCAGACGGTCGCCGAACATCTGGGAGAGGAGCCGCAGATAGGGCGTTTCACCACATCCCGCACAGGCCCCAGAGAACTCCATCAGCGGCTGGAGCATCTGGCTCCCCTTGACACTATCGACTTTGATGAGCTTGCGGTCCTGTTGTGGCAACCCGAGGAAGAAGTCGAAGTTGGCTCGCTCCTGTTCGAGCACATCGTCTTTGCGGATCATGTCAAGAGCCTTGTGCTTGGCCTCTTCCTTGGATCGGGCCGGGCAGACGTCGACGCAGACTCCACACCCGGTGCAATCGTCCGGTGCGATCTGAATGGTCATGGTGGCGTCCGGGAAGTCTTTGCCGGTCCATGGCTTCGACTGGTATCCGTCAGGAGCGCCGGCGAAGAAGGCCGGGTCGTAGACCTTCATCTGGATGGCGGTATGAGGGCAGACGAGGACACACTTGGCGCAGTCGATGCACAAGCTGGGATCCCAAGTCGGAATCTCAATGGCGATCGATCGCTTCTCGTACCTGGTGGTGCCAGTTGGAAACGTCCCGTCGGCAGGCAGGGCACTCACCGGCAGCAAGTCACCCTGGCCGGCCAACATGGCGGCGGTGACTTTCTTGACGAAGTCCGGACCTGACTCGGTCAACCGCGGCGGACGGGTTGTCACGGACGGGGCAACTTCAGGGATTGGCAGCCTGTGGTGGCTGACAATGGCGGCCTCGACGGCCGCTTCGTTGTGAGCAACCACAACTTCGCCAAATTTGGCATATGTCTTGCGGATCGATTTCTTGATCTGCTCCATCGCCACCGGTGGATCGAGGATGCCGGCGATATCGAAGAAACAGGCCTGGAGAACCGTATTGACCCGACCGCCGAGTCCGGCGTCAGATGCCACCTGGTTGGCGTCTATGACATGAACCTCGAGTTGTTTTTCGACCACCGTGGCAACCACTTCGGCGGGGAGGTGGTCCCACAGGTCTTCGCCGTGTGGAGAGTTGATGAGGACTTTGGCTCCTGGAGCGGCAATGGCCAGCGGATTCATCTGATGAAAGAACTCGAACTGGTGCACGCCGACGAACTGAGCAGAGCCGATCAGGTAGGTCGAATCGATGGGCTTGGGACCGAACCGAAGATGCGAGACGGTCTGTGAGCCCGATTTGCGTGAGTCGTAGACGAAGTAGCCCTGGGCATACATGTCCGTGGCTTCTCCGATGATTTTCACGGAGTTCTTGTTGGCGCCAACAGTGCCGTCCGACCCGAGGCCGTAGAAAACGGCCCGGTGGACGGTGGCGTCCTCAAGATATCGGTCGGGGTCATACTTGAGACTCAGATGGGTTACATCGTCGATGATGCCGACCGTGAAGTGGGGTTTGGGCTGCGACTCGCGAAGTTCGTCGAGTACCGCCATCGCCATCGGAGGCGTGAACTCCTTCGACGACAATCCGTAGCGTCCGCCAATCACCCGCGGAGCAATGTCCCAGGCAGTGCGGCCGAGGGCGGTTTCCTCGGCGAGCGCCGTTACGACATCCTGGTAGAGCGGTTCGCCAACGGCCCCCGGCTCCTTGGTCCGGTCGAGGACGGCCAGGCTGATGACGGTCGGGGGAAGCGCCGCGATAAGGGCCTGCGGAGAGAACGGTCGGTACAGACGTACCTTGAGCAGGCCGACTTTTTCGCCGTCGGCGACGAGTCGGTTTACGGCTTGTTCGGCCGCGCCGATTCCCGACCCCATCATGACGATGACTCGCTGGGCATCGGGAGCTCCGACGTAGTCGAACAGGTGGTAGCGGCGGCCGGTCAGGTCGTAGAAGCGGTCCATGGCAGACACGACCAGGTCCGGTACGGCGTCGTAGTACGTATTGGCGGCCTCACGACCCTGGAAGAAGACATCGGGGTTCTGAGCCGTGCCGCGGATGACCGGTTCGTCGGGGGTGAGACGACGGTTACGGAAGGCCAGGATTGCGTCGTCGTCGATCATCGCCCGGAGGTCGGCGTCGAGGAGGCTGTCGATCTTGGCGATCTCATGTGACGTGCGGAACCCATCGAAGAAATGCATGAAGGGCACTCGCGAGGACAGGGTGGCGGAGTGGGAGATCAGCGCCAGGTCCTGGGCTTCTTGAACCGATGACGAGGCCAACATTGCAAACCCGGTCATGCGAGCGGCCATCACGTCCGAGTGATCACCGAAGATCGATAGGGCGTGGGTAGCCACCGAGCGGGCCGCCACATGAATCACCGATGGGAGCAGTTCGCCTGCCACTTTGAACATGTTGGGGATCATGAGTAGGAGGCCTTGCGAGGCGGTGAAGGTGGTGGTGAGGGCGCCGCCTTGGAGCGCTCCGTGCAGCGCTCCAGCGGCGCCGCCCTCAGATTGCATTTCGATGACTTGAGGGACGGTCGACCACAGGTTCGGTCGACCGGCTGCTGACCAGGTATCGGAAAGCTCGCCCATGGGCGATGCCGGTGTGATCGGATAAATTGAGATGACTTCGGACAAGCGATAGGCAACCGAAGCCGCAGCTTCGTTGCCATCAACGGTGATATAGGGCACGGCACTCCAATTAGTCGAGGCAAGGTACATATTGGTCTCTTTGGCAATCCTATGACCAGGGACCTCGGGCCATAGTGCCGGAGGAGTAAGTCAACATTTAGGGGAATTGTGCCCTAGATGGGTGGAGGTGGGTGCCGTAGGATTCGAACTAATTCAAGCGAGAGCCGGACGAGAACGGTGCCGGAGGGGCTGGCGTATCTGTCAGTAACCTTAACCGGCCGTCGCCCCTTGACATGAGGTCCATTGGTCGAGGAGCCGTTCCCCGGCTTTCGCCGTTTAATCAGGTCTTCCGCGTATCAGGCGAGCCAAAGACCAACATCATCTGCCTCCGCACCCCCGCCTGACTCCGCACCCCCGCCGAGGTCGCGGCGTTTCTCGACGCAGCCGAGTGATCCGGATTAGTGGGATCAGATTTATGAGCCCGGGTCAGTTGCCCTCGAGGGGCAGCACAGCGTTCCGGTTTCCGATTTCGACGGACCCTGGTTGATTCTTGGGTTTTTTTGAGGCGACTTGTTGCCGTATCCGATTGATCCATAGCGGTTAGGGAGGGTCTCTTCGTTTTCGGTAGGTATGGCCGAGGCGGGTGGTCCAGATGTGGTCCCCGTTGGTTGCCCGCTGGTAGGTCCACCCGGTTTGGTGTCGTAGGTAGTGGTCGTGGGCGCAGTTGGGTCCGAGGTTGGTGGTTTTGGTCGGTCCGTTTTCGGACCAGGGTTGCGTGTGGTCCATGTCCGAGGCGGTGGCCGGTGCTCGGCAGCCGATCCCCACACAGCTGGGGTTGTGGATCTCCACGTATCGGCGCTGGGCTGCGGTCGGTCGGCGGCGGGTGATGCCGTGGTCGATGATCTCGCCGGTTTCGTCGGTCACCCGGTAGCGCCACTGTTGGCCCTGCCGGTTTTCTGCGACCTGGCGGGCGATGTCGGCAACGACCGGTCCGTACCCGGCGAGGTCACCGGGGTGTTCGGAAAGACGGGTGAGAGTTTCGAGGTCGACGTGGATATCGACGATTCCCCGCTTTCCGGTCTTGGCG
>JAENVV010000045.1 GCA_016650365.1 Acidimicrobiia bacterium | reverse complement strand
TCTCCAACTCATCGACGACATCGACGTTGCCATGAAAGATGCCTCGATCTGCGGCCTCGGGCACACGGCCGCGACCGCAGTGCGTTCCCTTATCGACCTCGGACTCATATGAGCGTCACCGTCACGATCAACGGCCAGTCGGTTTCCGTGCCGGACGGTGCCACGCTTCTTGAGGCGTGTCGCTCTGAAGAGATTGACACACCGACACTCTGTTACCTGGAGAACCTCACCCCGGTCAATGCCTGCCGGGTTTGTGTGGTCGAGGTCGAAGGCAGTCGCACCCTCGTGCCAGCCTGCTCCCGGCCTGCCGAAGAGGGCATGGTCGTGCAAACCGAAACCGACCGCGTCAAGCATTCGCGCAAGATGGTCCTCGAGTTTCTCGCCTCGTCCGTTGACCTTTCGACCGCAGATTCGACCCTGTCGGGTTGGATGGAAACGTACGGCGCCGATCCGGCCCGTCATGGGGCGCCCGCTCCCCCATCCGAAGACCGTGATCACCGCCATGCCGGCCATCACACCGCCGCCAGCGGAGCAGCTACCGAGACGGTGGCCCAACCGGCCAAGATCGACAACGGGCTGTACATGCGGGACTACTCCAAATGCATCCTCTGTTACAAGTGCGTCGAGGCTTGTGGCGAGGACGCTCAGAACACATTTGCCATCGCCGTCGCCGGTCGAGGCTTTGATGCCCGTATCTCCACCGAGTTCGATGTAGGCCTTACCGACTCAGCTTGTGTCTTCTGTGGGAACTGCATCGGGGTCTGCCCGACAGGAGCGCTGATGTTCCGTTCCGAATACGAACTGCGTCAGGCCGGCGTTTGGAACGAAGACGAGCAGAACGTCACCCGGACGGTCTGTTCGTACTGTGGGGTGGGCTGCAATCTCGAACTGCACACCCAGGACAACCGCATCGTAAAAGTGACCTCACCCATGGACCATTCGGTCACCGACGGCCACCTGTGCATCAAAGGACGGTTCGGCTACGAGTACGTTCAGAATCTCGACGACGACCTAGCAACCACTCCCGTCGACATAGTCCTTAGGTCGGTGCGCGGTCGATAGGCATCCAACCATCCACCTCGGTTACCTCCCCGGCCAGCCTGCATAGAATCAGCAAGATGCATTCCCGATGGAACCATGGCGAGGTCCTGCTACGCCGGGAAGTGCTCGGGTTAGATCCGATCGAGACACGCCGGTTCAAGGCCAGCTGGCACCGGAAGGCATGGATCGAAGCACCGGTCTACGTGGTAGACGACACCGACGAGCAGCTCGTCACCTACACAGCTCCGGGGACGAGATTCACGTTCCCGCCGGGCGACTGGCCGACGCCGGATGGCCTTCACCCCTGGTATGGACGCACAAGCTGGGAAGGTCATGGCTGTTTGATGGTGCAACGACCCGGTGAGCATCACGCCGTGTGGCACTTCTGGGAGGGTCCCGATCGAGACTTCGCTTGTTGGTACATCAACCTCCAGACCGCGTTTGAACGCACGCCGAGCGGCTACGACACCCAGGATCTCGAAGTGGACATTGTGGTGTTGCCAGATTTCACCTGGTGGCTGAAAGACATGGACCTGCTGGGCCAGCGGGTCAACGAGGGGCGCTACACACCCGAGCTCGGCACCTGGATCCGGGAATTCGCCAGCGAACTGGTCCGAGAACTAGAGGTAGGTCACAATTGGTGGGACCCAGCCTGGGCGGCCTGGACCCCAGATGCCGCCTGGGATGAACCGCAAGTTCCGAACCTTTGAACCTCACTCCGTACGCCTCGCGTTTTAGGGTGGTTCGGGTTTGTTGGTGTAGGTGTGTCCGAGTCGGCTGGTCCATTGGTGGTGGCCGTTGGGGAGTTTTTGGTATGACCATCCGGCTTGGTGTTTGATGCGGTGGTCGTGGCGGCAGGTGGGGTCCATGTTGGATGTTTCGGTTGGGCCGCCGTTGGCCCAGTCGATGGTGTGGTCAAGATCGGAATGAACACTGGATACCCGGCAGCCGGTCATGACACAGTGGGGGCTGTGCGCTCGGATGACGCGCTTCTGCTGGGCGGTAGGACGTCTTCTCGTTACTCCGACACCGACCGGCTGGTTCGTGTCGGGGTCGGT
>JAENVV010000044.1 GCA_016650365.1 Acidimicrobiia bacterium | reverse complement strand
GCAACGCCCGAATACCCGCCTATCCCGGCCGATAGCTTCGGTGCCCTGGTTTCGATGTCGATAGCCGCCCCCCAGACCGTGTTTGCGACCGTAACCCAATCGGCGCCGGACTCGGCGGCCGCCACGGCGATTTCGCCAACATCGATGGCGTTGGGACTCAGTTTAGCGCCAACCGGGACAGTCACGGCCTTTCGTACGGCCCCGATCACCGCTGCCGTGGCGATCGGATCTAACGCAAACATGCCTTTCCCTTCCAGGTTGGGGCAGGAAAGATTGACCTCGATGGCAACAATGTCTGCCGAAGCCATGGCGGTTGCCACGGTCACATACTCTTCGATGGTGTAGCCGACCGCCGAACCGATGACCCCAACGCCGAGGCCCACAAGACGAGGACCGATCTCTGCAAGCCAGGCGTCGATGCCGGGATTCTGGATCCCGATGGCGTTCAACATTCCTGCCTCTGTCGGGGCAACCCGCGGAGCGGCCCGACCCGGCCATGGAACAGCCGACACCGACTTGGCGGTCGCACACCCATAGGCGGTCAGATCGGTAACCGCGGCAAATTCAACCACCGAACCGATCGTCCCGGAGGCGGCAACGAGGGGGGTGGGCAACGCCAGGGAGCCGAGGCTGGTGGCGAGAGAGGGCTTGCTCACCGGTGCCAGTCCTGAAGGCTACGAACCCGCAGCAGGGCATCTGGGCCCTCCTGGAGCGACCGAGCAGCCGCCAAAGCTCCCTGGACGGTCGTCACGCACGGAATCCCGGCATGCTGGGCGGCAATGCGCATCTTCCAGCCGTCAGTGCGGGCCCGACTGCCCCGAGGCGTATTGATGACCAATTGGACTTTTCGACCCTCAATGAGTGCCAGGGTGTCGTTCTCCGACTCCCCTACCTTGTCGACGACCTCATTCGGCACCCCGTGATGGTTTAGATAGCGACTTGTACCGGGCGTGCAATACAGCGTAAAGCCGCGCATCGTGTAGGCCTGAGCAGCCGCCAGCCCGATCGCTTTGTCACGATCGGCCAGCGACAGGAACACATTGCCCGATTGGGGCAGTTTCATCCCGGCCGCCAACAGAGCTTTCCCATAGGCCAGGCCGGCCGACTCGGCGATCCCCATCACCTCCCCGGTAGCGCGCATTTCTGGACCGAGAATGATGTCTTCGTCGGGGAAGCGATCCCATGGCAACACTGCTTCCTTGACGGCAAAGAATTCCGGCCGGGCACTCTCAAACGGTATAAGGCCCTCCGCTCGCAGGTCTTCGATCCTCGATCCCATCATCACCCGCGTGGCAACTTTGGCGAGCGGAACCCCCGATGCCTTGGAGATGAACGGAACGGTTCGTGAACCGCGCGGGTTGGCCTCGAGGAGGAACACGTCGTCTGATTTCACGGCGAATTGAATATTGATGAGACCCCGCACATTCAGGCCGTTGGCAAGATCTTCGGTGTACTGCAGGATGGTGGCGATCGCTCCATCCGACAACGTCGGCGGCGGCGTGACGCACGCCGAGTCTCCCGAGTGCACGCCAGCCGACTCAACGTGTTCCATGATTCCACCGACGAGGAGTTCATGTCCGTCGTACACGGCGTCAAGATCAACCTCAGTGGCTGCCTCAAGGAAACGGTCGATCAGGAGGGGTGCCTCTGACAGGTCAAAGCCGGCTCCGCTGCTGGCGGCGCCGTCCCCGATCTCATTTGTCTGGTACATCGCCGCCAAATACTCGGATAACTCCTCGTAGGAGTAGACGACCTTCATGGCCCGCCCGCCAAGCACATACGAGGGACGGACCAGAACCGGCAACCCGATCTGGTCGACGACTTCGCCCGCTTCCGTCGCCGATCGGGCAATCCCGTGCGGCGGCTGACGTATGCCTAGCTTCTTGCAGAGCGCCGAAAACTGCTCCCGGTCCTCGGCTTGCTCGATCGAGGCGGGAGATGTCCCCGCAATCGGGACACCACGAGCGGCCAGAGAACTGGCCAGGTTGAGGGGTGTCTGGCCTCCCAACTGGACGATGACCGCCTCCGGTTGCTCGGCGTCGACGATCGCCAGGACGTCTTCGACGGTCAACGGTTCGAAATAGAGACGATCAGATGTGTCGTAGTCCGTCGAAACCGTCTCGGGATTGCAGTTCACCATGACCGTTTCAAAGCCGGCATCCCGGAGCGCAAATGCCGCGTGAACACAGCAGTAATCGAACTCGATGCCTTGGCCGATCCGATTCGGCCCAGATCCAAGCACCACGACCCGGGGCTTGTCCGCCGGCGGAACCTCATCTTCTTCCTCGTAGGTCGAGTACATATACGGGGTGTGGGCTTCGAACTCCGCTGCGCACGTATCAACCGTCTTGTACGTGGGTCGGACTCCGAACTCATGACGAAGCTCCCGCACGAAGTCCTCGTCACGACCCCACAGATACGCCAACTGGTGATCTGAG
>JAENVV010000043.1 GCA_016650365.1 Acidimicrobiia bacterium | reverse complement strand
GCCGCCAACCTCACTGCTCTGATGGCTGAGGTTGAAGCTGAGACCGTCAAGGACTTCCATCGCTGGACGTGTGAGCATCGTGACGAGTTTTGGCAGATGATGATCGCTCGATTGGGGATTTCTTTCACAGTGCCTCCGCGGGTGCTCTCGGAGGGCAGTCCGCAGGACACTCGCTGGTTACCGGGAGCCCAGCTCAATATCGCTGCTTCCTGTTTCCGGGCCAGGGCTGAGTCTGTGGCTGTCATTTATGAGACGGAGTCGGGACTCCAGTACCTGACCGTTGAATCACTTCGAGCCAAGGTACAAGCCTGCGCAGGAGGCCTGGCCCGACTCGGCGTCGGCGACGGTGTTCGGGTCGCCATGGCCATGCCGATGACGGTTGAGTCGGTAATCGGTTACCTGGCGGTCGTGTGGGCGGGAGGCACGGTGGTGTCGGTGGCCGATAGCTTTGCGGCTCCGGAGATTCGTAATCGGTTGAAGCTGGCCGACTGCGATACGGTCATCACCCAGGATGTGGTCATCCGGGGTGAACAACAGTTTCCGATGTACCAGAAAGTGGTCGACGCTGGCGCAGCCCGGTGCATTGTTGTTGAGACTGGGGCTGGCTTGCGCTTGCGGGACGCAGACTCGACCTGGACTGCACTCCTGGACGGAAAACCCATGGAAGAGCCGATCATTCGCCCGGTTGAGGGGTATACGAACCTTCTGTTCAGTTCGGGTACGACGGGCGACCCCAAAGTCATTCCCTGGGATCAGTCGCCGCCCATCAAAGCGGCAACCGACGGATACATCCATCAGGACATCAAGGCGGGCGATGTTGTGGCCTGGCCGACCAACCTCGGCTGGATGATGGGTCCATGGCTCATCTACGCAGCACTTCTCAATAGGGCAACCATCGCACTCTCGAGTCAGTTGCCCAACTCCCTGGAGTTCTGCCGCTTCGTGACCAAAGCCAACGTCACCGTATTGGGCGTCGTACCGGCCCTGGTCAAAGCCTGGCGGGCCGAGCCTGGCGTCCAAGAACTCGACTGGTCCTCCGTTCGGGTCATGACATCCACCGGTGAGGCTTCTACTCCCGACGATATGAAGTGGCTTATGAGGTTGACGAACGCCCCGGTCATCGAATACTGCGGCGGAACCGAGATCGGGGGCGGATACTTGTCGAGCACCGTAATTGAGTCCTTCGATGCTTCGACGTTTACGACTCCGTGCGCCGGGCTGGACATTCGACTGTTTGATTCCGGGCACGAGTCGCCTGATGAGGGGGAGGTGTTCATCGTGCCACCCTCGATCGGACTCTCCACCGTTCTCCTGAATCGTGATCACCGGACCGTTTATTACGACGGAGTTCCCGCGGCGAACGTGCCGCTGCGGAGGCATGGCGATCAGCTTCGCCGTCTCCCTTCGGGTCATTACCGGGCGATGGGACGGTCGGACGACACGATGAATCTTGGCGGGATAAAGGTCAGCTCAGCCGAAATAGAACGAACGGTGAACGCGATCGAAGGCGTTATCGAAAGCGCCGCCGTCGGGGTCCCCCCAGGCGACGGTGGACCCGATCGATTGGTGGTTTTTGTGGTTGCGCCGGGGGGAGATGCCGATGTGCTTCTTGTCCAGATGCAGGATGCCATCCGGAACCGTCTCAACCCGTTGTTCAAGATCGCCGAGGTGCGACTCGTTGAAGCCATGCCGAGAACCGCGTCCGCCAAGGTGATGCGGAGAATGTTGAGAGACCTCGTATGAAGACCATCGGCCTATTGGGTGGGATGAGTTGGGAGTCGTCCATCGAATATGAGCGGACGATCAACGAGTACGTTCGAGCCCGGCTCGGTGGATCGGCCTCGGCCAGTCTGATCATTCGCTCATACAATTTCGCCGAGATTCATGAGCTTCAAGACACGGGGGGATGGGGGGCGGCCGGAAAGCGACTTGCCATGGACGCGGCCCGGCTTGAGGAGTCAGGAGCAGAGATCATCATTCTGTGTACGAACACAATGCACCGGTTGGCTGATGAGATCGAGAACGCCATAACCGTCCCGTTCCTACACATTGCCGATGCGACCGCCATGGCCATTGTCGAAGATGGTGCACGGACGGTCGGGCTGTTGGGGACCCGGTACACCATGGAAGACGACTTCTACGCAGGGCGGTTGCGGGGTTTTGGTTTGGATGTCCTGGTCCCGGAACCCGCAGACCGAACCATGATTCACGACGTGATCTACGACGAGTTGGTCCGAGGCATCATCTCTGACGATTCCAGACTCAAGTACCTCCGGGTCATTGACGCCCTGGCAACAAATGGTGCGGAGGCGATCATCGCCGGATGTACAGAGATCGAACTGCTGGTTCGGCCGAGCGATCTGACGGTTCCGTACTACCCAACTGCCCGGATCCATGCAGAAGCCGCCGCCCGTCTGGCGCTTGAATAGGTCCGATTGAGGGCTGTGGAAGACGGCTAATGTCGCCTGATGTCCGGCCGCCCTACCTCGCCCCTTCGTAGATTCTCCGGATGGCGGATCCTTGCTTTAGCCATCGTGACTGCGGCCCTTTCGGTTCCCGGTCAGACCCTCGGCGTGTCGGTCTTCGTCGAATCCTTTATCTCTGATCTGTCTCTATCCCGGGATGCAGTTTCCCTGGCCTACCTGATAGGAACGCTCCTCGGAGCCCTGGGTATGCCGTTCGTCGGCCGGGCTATCGACAGGGTGGGAGTCCGCAAGGCCATGACCTGGATCGCCGTCGGCTTCGGGATCGGCCTCGTCTTCATGTCCGGCGTACAGGGCTTTGTCAGCCTGGCCATCGGATACGGGATGATTCGTTTCCTGGGTCAGGGATCGTTGAGTCTCGTATCGACCATTACGGTGACGCACTGGTTCGACCGTCGGCGCGGCCTCGCTCTCGGGATCATGGCCACCTCGGTATCGGCGCTCATGGCACTCGGTCCGATCGGTCTCAACCTCGTGATCGAAGCATATTCGTGGCGGTTGGCTTGGATCGTGGCCGCACTGATCGTCTGGCTGGTAGTTATTCCTATCGCCAGGTTCGGCATCATCGACAAGCCGGCCGTGGTGGGTCAACTTCCCGATGGCGGACCGGTCGAAGGTGAGATCGCCCTGCCTCCCCGAAAGTCTTTGACCCGGTCAGAAGCGGTTCGCACCCGTCGTTTGTGGGTCATACTGGCGGCCTCGGGTGCGACCGGGATGCTTAGCACGGCTCTCAATTTCCATCAGATCAGTCTCCTCGGCGAGGCCGGGCTCTCGGCGGGCGAAGCAGCCCTCATGTTTGCTCCGCAGGTGATTGGTAGTTCGCTGGCTGGACTCGGTTTTGGCGCTCTGGCCGACCGACTACACGGTCGTTGGCTGATAATGGCCGCGATGGCCTTGCTTGCCTCGGCCCTCTTGATGGTCAACTTTCTCAACTCGACTAGTGACATCTTGCTCTATGCCATCCTGCTTGGAGCGGCCGGTGGTGCCTCCAGGACGGTTGGAAGTGCCCTTCCTCCTCGCTGGTTCGGTACTGAGCACATCGGAGCCATTCAGGGGTTCGGGACGTTTACCAACGTAGCCTCGACCGCGGTCGGCCCTTTTGGCCTGGCGGTCATTTACGGGATAACCGGAAAGTACGGTCCGGCGCTTTCTCTTGCTGCCGTCATTCCGCTGGTCGTGTTGGTGGCGGCGGCGTTTACGAAAGCTGAGGAGTCTTAGTCGCCTCGATGGTGGGTCGAGGGCATGACGTAGTACCAATCGCGCCGTTCAGCACCGGAGTCCTTCAGATTCGCCTGCGCATGGTGTAATAGCTCCCCAAGTTTCGTACCCCGGTACAGCCACGACTCGGCCTGGCGGGCGGCGGGAACGTGGTCTGAGAGAGACAGTGCTGCCTCCTCATAGTACGAGCGCAAATCCATCGCGACTGCAATGTGGTCACCTCCAGGCACGTCGATCTCACTGAGCGGCGTCCCGTCGGCAAGCTTGATGAAGATCTCGATCATGCCGGCGACGTCGTCTGCCGTTCCAGAACGACCAACACTGGTGCGGCCCGACTTTTCGACGGTCCGGTTGTAGGCGGCGCGCAGGCCGAGCGCCTCATCGACTGCTGGATGTAGATCGGGGTCGAAGCGGGGTGGGATCGCACACGCCAGCATTTCGGAAGATGAGTCCTCAATGCTGATTGGGAAGTCAACCAGCACGGGTCCAGATGGCTCATTCAACAGGTCGAATGCCGCGGTGATTACCGACGTCTGGAACTCCGGGTCGAGTGGTTTGCCGAGTGGGCGTCCAAGAGGAAAGTCAACATACATGGCTCGCGGAGGAGCTGACCTTTCGATCTGACCCCGGACCAGCGCCAGTGCGACTGTGGCGAAGCCTTCTGCTTCAAAAATGTGAGCGAGCGTACCGACCGTACGCGTACAGAAAGGTCAGACAGGTGTGAGAAGGATGGTGTGGACTCCGTCCTCTCTGAGTAGCTGAGCGGCGGCTGGACCCGTGTCGAGTCGCATCGTGGCGAGGTTGTGATCCTTTTGAGCCCCCATAAACGAGATGTGCTGCCTGGCGACTGACCCGATCGTGCCGGCGGCGGCCATCTCATCGAGTCGATCTGTCGGAAGGACGGTATTGATGTCCAGGTTGAATCCGGACCGATCGAAATTGGGGCTGAAATGGGCGAACGACAGATCGTTGGTCCCATGAGGAAGAACGGTGAATCCTTCGTCTGACTGGGACCACAGTGTGGCGGTGTCGGTGCGCAGTCCGGCGGTGGTCACGAGCGCAACCCGTGATTCGGCAAGCGGTTTAGGAGTTGTCCAGGCGAGTGAATCGAACTCGTATACCGGGATGTCGTTCGCTCTGGCCCGGACTGCTGCGTCGCTCATCGTGCTCCTCGTTCTCGCTCTGTCGGTGAACCTAGTCGATGGACTGATTCGGGTCTGTCCTGACCGGTTAGGGTCATGGCGAAATGTCGGACACCCAACACACGCCCCTCCTTTGCCTGGCGAAGTGTGGCGATTCCGCGTCCATTGGCGAAGAGACGCGCACGACCCCGGGCAGGACGCCTGGCGGCGGTGGCCTTGACGCGTAGGCGGCGTTCTACTGTCGGGCTGCTGACCGCATTTGGCTTTGCGGTCCTCGCCCAGATCGGGTTTACGGATGGCTCTATCGGGCCCAGTTGGCCGGCGATGAGAGCTGAGTTTGGCCTGTCCGTGTCCGGGCTCGGAACCCTCACAGCTGTCCTGACGATGGGGTTTATCGCGGGATCGTTGATCGCGCCCCGCATAACCAGCCGGGCAGGCATCGGCCGTTCAATGGTGGGCGCCGTCGGACTGTCGGAGGTGGCGCTTTTTGGTTTTGTTCTGGCTCCAAACTGGCTGCTCATCAATATTGCCTGGTTTGTCATTGGATTGGCGGGGGGTTGGCTCGACGCCAGCATGAACGGCTACTTTGCGCGCTATCGATCGCCGCGAGCGATGAATCTACTGCATGGAATGTTCGGGGTGGGAGCCACCCTCGGGCCGCTCGTGGTGGTCATGGTTCTCCCTGCCTGGCGGTGGGCCTTTGTTGGTCTGGCCGCCGTCGGTCTGGTGCTCTTTGCGATCACTCTGGCCGTGTCGCCCCTGTGGAAGGCCGCGCCGGCTGAGATCGCTTCAACCGCTCGTCCCCCTCGCCGGTCGACTTTGGCAGCCTTCTTCTTCTATACAGGCATGGAGGTTGCCACCGGGCAATGGTCTTTCACCCTGTTATTCGAGCAGCGGGGCATGAGCCAATCCTCGGCCGGTCGGTGGGTGGGGCTTTTCTGGGCCGGCCTCACGATCGGGAGACTGGGGATGGGTTTCTTCGGCAAACGGATATCCGTCCGCACCGCCATCGACAGTTCGGTTCTCACGATCGCCGTCGGAGCCCTGATTCTGTGGCTCGATCCGGCGGGTTGGGGAGCGGTCGGACTCCCGGTGCTCGGCTTCGGTATGGCCGCAGTGTTTCCGGGATTGGTTTCGCTCACCCCGGCTCAGGTCGGCGGGTCCGGGACCGAGGCAGCCGTGGGCTATCAGCTGGCAGTGGCCGGTCTTGGGGCGGCCATTCTTCCGTGGGTCGTCGGAATTCTTGCTGAGCAGTTCACCATTGAGGTCCTCGGGCCGGTATTGGGTGCCAGTTGGCTCGTGCTGGCCTATGCATGGTTCCGGGCAAGGGTCGTTCGGGTTGCCTAGCCGGTTGCTTCTGATTTGGCGATGAGGTAGCCCTCGGCCCGTTCTGACTTTGGATATCTGGCCAGTAGCGCTTTGAAGGCGGGTCCGTGCCCGGATTCGGCCAGATGGGCTAGTTCATGGATCAGCACATAGTCGATTACCCAGTCGGGGAATTTGATCATTCTTGACGACAGCCGGATGCGTCCGGTGGCTGGTGTGCACGAGCCCCAGCGGTGGTTCTGGCGGGTCGACCAGTCCACCGATGTCGGGCGTGGCAGGTCGAACCTGTCTGCCAGTCGGTTGGCTCGTTCGGCGAGGCCGGGTTCGGACCTTGCCTTGGTGGCCAGTTTCGTTTGCATGACCTCAACCCAGTGGGCCTCTTGCTCAGCGGTGAGGCAATCGGGAACCATCACTTTGAGTATGTCGCCTTCCATCCGAGCCTGGATGGTCTTTCGGCGTTTGGCCGAGCGGATGACTTTCACTTCCATGACCCGTACGGTATCGGGTCGGTACGACAGAATCGAGTTGAGGAATTCACCGGCCCGTCAGGGCCGCTCGTCATAGACTGCGATTCATGACGATTACCACCGGACCGTTGTTGACCGATGAGGCTGAAAAGTGGTTCAGCGCCATGTCGGTTCCGTTCGCAGACGATGTCACCCCGGAGCGGCTTGAGCGAAGCAAGCGGCGCCATAGGTTGGATAGAGCTACCGCCGCCAAAGACGGCGACGAAATCGTCGGGACATTCGGATCGTTCTCGTTCCTCACCACGGTGCCAGGGGGTGAACTTCCGACCAGCGGCGTCACCGCGGTGGCGGTTCTTCCCACCCATCGACGACGTGGCATTTTGACTCGTCTCATGACCGAACATATCGAGGTTTGCCGCGATCGCAACGAACCTCTTGCTTCGCTCTGGGCCTCCGAGCCGGCCATTTATGGTCGGTACGGATTCGGCGTGACCGCTCGGCACTTTGACTTGAAGTTGACCGTTCAGCCGGCCATGTTTCGTGACCCAAGGCCGTCCGGGTTCGAGTTCCGGTTGATTTCATCCGAGTCGGCCCTGGACCTTTTTCCACCCATGTATGAGCGTGCTCGACTGTTGCGGCCCGGTATGTTTGCTCGCACCCCGGACTGGTGGAGAATTCTTCTTGAGGATCCGGCCGATCGACGCGAAGGGTGGAGTTCCCATCGTCGGGTCGTGGCGTCCGTGGGAGGTGAAGCTGTCGGTTACGCCATCTTTCGGGCTCGATGGAACGAACAAGACCGGCAAACGGTGCGAGTCTCCGAGGTGTTTGGGTTCGACGCGGCTGAGCGGGAGCTGTGGCGGTTTCTTACCGAAATGGACCTGGTTTCAGAGATCATCAACTGGAACGATCCGATTGACCGGTCGTTCGATTGGTGGTTGTCCAACCCTCGACTGGCGGTTCGCAAGACCGGCGACGCGCTTTACCTTCGTCTCGTAGATGTCGAAACGGCTCTCGGATCGAGGCAATATGCCGCCTTTGGAGATGTCACCGTGGATGTCACCGATCCGATCTGCCCGTGGAATGAGCGGACGTTCCGCCTATCCGTAACTGCCGACGGACCGACGTGTGAAACCGTTGACGCCGATCCAGACGTGCGGGTCGACGTCGCCGCGCTCGGGTCGGCGTACCTGGGTGACGCATCATTCGTCAGCTTGGCAACCGTCGGCAGGGCAACCGGAGATCCCGAAGCGCTGTCCCAGCTGGCCAGGATGTTCGCGTGGGACATTGCGCCTTATTGCCAGGAGATGTTCTAAGGGGGCGCCTGGTTGGCCTGTGGTCTACCACCCCGGGCCAGGGTGGGACATGGGTTGATCCGAACATCAACCTGGTGATGGCCGACGGCGGCGGCCGGCTGATCGGGAGGTACGTTTCGGCACGGTCGCGTGGTCCGGGGCGCATCCTGGTTGCCGGATGTCTCACTTGGCCGGGTTTCAGGTACCATTCCCGCCCGCATGGTTGCTTCCTCTTTTCGTAACATAGCTTTGATCGCGCACGTCGATCATGGAAAAACCACACTCGTGGATGCCTTGCTCCGGACCACCGGGGTTTTCGCGGCTCATGAACGGCCCGACGAGCGAGTCATGGACTCAAACGATCAAGAGCGGGAGCGTGGTATCACCATTCTCGCCAAGGCCGCTTCGGTTGAGTGGAAAGGCGTTCGGATCAACATCGTCGACACGCCCGGTCACGCCGACTTCGGCGGCGAGGTTGAGCGGGCTCTGGCGCTCGTAGACGGTGTGTTGTTGCTCGTTGACGCCGCCGAAGGACCCAAGCCCCAAACCCGATACGTGCTGCAAAAAGCCCTGGCGTTGGACTTGCCAGCCGTCGTTGTCATCAACAAAGTTGATCGGCCTGACGCTCGACCGGCCGCAGTCGTCGACGAGGTCTATCAGCTCTTCTTTGATCTCGATGCCGGGGAGCATCACATCGAGTTCCCGATTGTGAGCGCCATTGCCCGCCAGGGACTCGCAATCGCCGGGATTGGCGTGCCGGAACCTGACGGCGATTTGAGTCCGTTGCTCGACACCATTTTGGATACCATCCCATCATCGACGGGCGACCCTGATGCCCCGCTTCAAGCGTTGGTCTCAAGTCTTGACGCGTCGGATTATCTCGGCAGGATGGCGATCGGGAGGGTCATCCAGGGAACGATGAAATCGGGCAGCCAGATCGCAGTTTGCCACGGCCGCGAAGACGAGGCGCCGATCAAAAAGCGTCTCACCGCGCTCATGGGTTTTGAAGGTCTACAGCGCATCGACGTTGCCGAGCGCACCGCCGGTGATCTGTTTATCGTGGCCGGGATCCCCGAAGTTGAGATCGGTGACACCCTGGCCGATCCCATCAATCCGGTGGCGCTCGATCGGTTGTCGGTCGATGAACCCGTTCTTCGGATGACGTTCGGGGTCAACACGTCGCCGTTGGCCGGTAAAGAAGGCAAGTTTCTCACCTCACGGCAGATTCGCGATCGTCTCGAGAGGGAGATCCTCGGAAACGTATCGATTAAGCTCGGTGAAACTTCGTCGCCGGAAGTGATCGAGGTGGCCGGTCGTGGTGAGCTGCAGCTGGCGGTGCTCATCGAGTCGATGCGACGCGAAGGTTTCGAGCTTCAGGTCAGTCGTCCCGAGGTGGTGGTCCGTGAGATCGACGGGAAACGTCAAGAGCCCGTAGAAGAAGCCGTGATCGACGTTCCGGACGAGTACATCGGGACGGTGACCCAGACCCTGGCACCCCGCAAGGGTCAGGTCCTGGATATGGCCCCGGGCGATACCGGTAGAACGATTATCACTGCCACGGCACCCGCCCGGGGGCTGTTGGGGTTCCGGTCGCTAATGATGACCGCAACCCGCGGGACGGCGATGGTTCATCAGCACCACATTGGCTGGATGCCACTTGTTGGTGACCTTCCGCACCGCCAGGGCGGGGCAATGATCTCGGATCGCTCTGGCGAAACGACCGGCTTTGCTCTCGACAACCTTCAAAAGCGTGGAACTCTTTTCCTCGGCCCCGGAGCCCCCGTGTATGAGGGGATGATCATCGGGGAGTCTTCACGACCTCAGGACCTTCCTGCCAATCCGGCCAAGCCGAAACAGCTGACCAACATCCGCTCGGCAGCAGCCGATGACGCTATCAAGCTGACGCCTCCCAAGATTCTCACACTCGAGCTGGCGATCGAATGGATCGGTGACGACGAACTTGTCGAGGTTACGCCGAAGTCGATTCGGGTTCGCAAGCGTCATCGCACCGAATCGGACCGGAAACAAGCGGCCAAAAAGGCTGATCTCTAGTCCCGATACCGGATGATCAGTCGCGCACTTCGATTGCGCGTGACGTAGTTCCACGCCCATTGGGTCAGGACGAGTAGCCGGTTTTCGAATCCGATCAGAAACCACAGGTGCACAACGAGCCACGCCATCCAGGCCGGCCACCCGTGCAATCGGAGCTTGCCGAGTTCGGCCACGCCTGATCTGCGACCGATCGTGGCCATCGTGCCCTTGTTTCGATACGTGAAGACCGGTGGCGTCCTACCCTCCATCCGATCGACGATGGTGTCAGCGGCATATCTGCCTGCTTGGATGGCGGCCGGGGCAACGCCGGGGACGGGTCGTGCTTCCGAAACGGCGTGGGCGAGGTCTCCAAGTACGAATACTTCCGGATGGCCGGGTACCGTGAGCTGGTCCGAAACCATGACTCGACCAGAGCGGTCGAGCCCATCCCTTCCGACCAGCTGAGCTCCTAGCGGTGAGCCCGAAACGCCGGCTGCCCAAACGATTGAGGCGGCATGGATGGTTTCTGACGTGGTTCCGTCGGTCATTGTGACCGAATCGCCCGAAATGGCGGTGGCTTGCCAATTGGTTCTCACCTCCACACCGAGTTTGGCGAGCTGGAGGGCCGCTCGGTTGGACAAGTCGCCGGCGAACGCCGGAAGGACTGCTGGTCCAGCCTCGACGAGGATGACCCGTGCGGTTCGCGGGTCGATGGCTCGGAAGTCTCGTCGGAGCGTGTCGCGCGCCATCTCGGCGATCGTTCCAGCCATCTCGGCACCGGTTGGCCCACCACCGATGACCAAGAAGTTCAAGCTGTCAGGGCTGTGTGACCGTTCGGCATGTTCGAAGGCTTCGAGTATGGAGGCCCGAATGCCAGTGGCGTCCCTGAGTGTTTTGAGTCCTGGCGCCGACGTTTCCCACTCGTCATGTCCGAAGTAGTGATGGGTGGCGCCGGTGGCCACAATCAGCGTGTCATAGGGAATGAGACCACTGGTGGTTGTGACGCTCTTGTGGTCGACATCAACGTCGGTAACCGTATCAAGGATGACCCTGACGTTCTTCTGGCGTCGCAGTATGTAGCGAATGGGGGAGGCGATGTCAGCTGGTGAGAGGCCACCCGTGGCAACTTGATAGAGGAGCGGTTGGAAGAGGTGGTAGTTCGAGCGGTCGATGATGGTGATCGCGACCGGTGCCTGTCTGAGTCGCTTGGCGGCATTCAGCCCCGCAAACCCGGCACCGACGATGACGACCCGGTGCGTCAATCAAGCCACCGGAGTCGGACCCAGGCCCGCTCGTGACAAGCCGGACAGATGATCCAGCGGCTGTACTTCTTGCCAGGAATCCAGGCTGAGAACCAGCTGATGCGGGCTACGACGTCGAGGAGATCTGTTGAGGTGGTCGCTCCGCACCGGGAGCATTCGATGCGGATGCCCCGTGGATCGGCGCCTGAGAACAGGGCATCCTTCCCCGGGGCGCGGTGATGTTCGTCCGTAGATGGCGCCTCGAACAAGGCCCGCTTGCCGGTGTTCACAATCGACCAAGAATCGTCTGGACGAGTTGCCGGTAGGCAACGCCGGGTTTCGAATTCGGCGCGTACGTCAAGACTGAGCGGCCAAAGCCAGGTGCTTCCGCTACCCGCACCGACTTGGGAATCGGAGGGTCGAGGATTTCAAGTTTGTACTCGGTGCTGATTGAGTCCACGACCTGGTGCGACAAATTCGTGCGGCCGTCGAACATCGTGGCGATTCCCCCCAACACCTTGAGGTTGTCGTTCGTGTAGCTCCGCACGTCTTCGATGGTTTCAAGGAGCTGGCCGACGCCTCTTTGCGACAGGGTCTCGGCCTGGAAGGGAACCAGCACGTATTCGGCTGCGGTTAAGCCGTTGATGGTGAGAATGCCAAGCGACGGTCCACAGTCGATCAGGATGTTGTCGTAGTCCGACTCGATCTTCCTGAGAGCCTTGGCAAGAGCGAACTCTCGGCCGGTTTTGGTCATGAGATGAATCTCAGCTCCCGCCAGATCGATAGCTGAGGGAGCGAGGTTGAACATCCCAGCGTCAACGATCACCTCGGCGAGGTTGGTGCGTTTCACGAGAACCTCGTTGATCGATTCGGGAAGCGCTTCGGGGTCGATTCCACATGCGTACGTAAGGCTGGCCTGAGGGTCGAGATCGATCGCCAGGATCGATTGGCCAAGTTCTGCCAAGCCTTCGGCCAGTGCATGGACGGTGGTGGTCTTGGCCACTCCGCCCTTCTGGTTCGCCAATGCGATGATCGCCATGCCCAAGATCCTAGGCGACAGCCGGATGGTCCAGTCCGTGCGTAGACTAACCAAATGGATTGGAACCCCGGGCTCTATGAGCCGTTTCGCCGTCATCGGGAGCGACCTGCACCAGATCTCTTTGGATCGATTTCGATCGAGGACCCGCAGCTCATATACGACCTCGGGTGCGGCACCGGTCGCATTACCCGAGAGCGGGCCGAGCGCCGAGGTAATCGGACTGGACATTTCATCGGCGATGTCGAGCCGGGATTCCAGTAACGATCCTGCCAATATTCGCTTCGAGTTGGGCGACATTGCCGGCTGGGAGCCGTCGGTGGCTCCTGATCTCATCTTTTCGAACGCTGTTTTGCACTGGTTGCCCGATCATGAGGTTCTGTTTCCGCGGCTGGTTGGGACTCTCAGCCCGGGGGGCACTTTCATGTCCAGATGCCGCGCAACTTCGCCGAGCTCGACCACCGCGTCATCGAACAGGTCGTCCATGACGACCGCTGGGCTGGGCGACTGAGCTCCCGGTGGTCCGAAGCAAGGGTGGGCACTCCTGAGTTCTATCTTGATCTTCTGGGTCCCGTCAGTGCCCAGCTCGACGTCTGGGAGACTGTCTATTACCAACGCCTGGAAGGGCCGAACCCGGTAGCCCGCTGGATCGAGGGGGCTGCCCTCCGTCCGTATCTGGCTGCTCTGGGGCAAGACCGGGACGAGTTCATGGGGGCCGTGCGCCAGCAGGTCCTCGCCGCCTATCCACCGGGGCCGGATGGAACAACCCTCTATCCGTTCAGACGGTTGTTCGTCTGCGGTGTCACACGTACCTGAAGTGGCATACTTCATGCATGTTCTCTCGTTTCCCCGTACCTGACCTCGAATCATTGCCTGACGATATGCGCGGTCGGATCGTGGAGGTTGCCGCCAAGACCGGATTCATCCCCAACGTCTTTTTGGCTCTCGCCCATCGCCCTGAAGAGGCCCGCGCCTTCTTTGCATACCACGACGCCCTCATGGATAAGGCTTCACCTGCTCTTTCGAAGGCGGATCGCGAACTGATCGTGGTGGTCACCAGTTCAGCCAACGGTTGTCTTTATTGTGTCGTCGCTCATGGGGCGGTATTGCGGATCCGATCGAAGAACCCGCTTTTGGCCGATCAGGTAGCTACGGATTGGCGCAAGGCCGACCTGGATGATCGTCAGCGGGCCATCTGTGACATCTCGGTCCGATTCGCCCGGACGCCGGAGTCGGTCACCGCATCAGATTGGGAAGGGCTGAGAGTTCACGGTCTCGATGACGACGACATCTGGGATGTAGGTGCGATAGTCGGTCTGTTTGGCCTGTCGAACAGAATGGCGCACCTGACCAACATGCAGCCGAATGAAGAGTTCTACACGATGGGCCGGTAGATATTTGATAGTCGTCGCCGAAGGCGTTTAGCTTCGTGGATGGTCCCCAAGGCTGGAAGTCCGTCTCTTGACGCTCCCTTGGCTTAGAGGAAACGTCGGCTCTGGATGCAGACGGCTCGGGGGTTGGCGAAGACCAACGGACTGTTGTGGACGCGGGTGTTCGGCGACCGGGTTCTCCCGGTCATCGAGGTTGCTTGATTAGTTTGGGTTGGTGTTGTGGTGGGCTGGCTTACCCCGTCACCATGCGGGGGTCAGATTGGACTGGGCTTTTATATTGCCCGGTGGGCGACCGGCCGTCGGGCGGTGGCCTGCTAGTTGGGTGGGGCGCGGTTGGGGCGTTGGAGTCTGAGTCGTTGTCTTGGTGAGTCGGGGTTGATGGTGAACCCTCGTTGGTGAATGACCACGTGGTGATGGAACCAACACAGCGTGACCAGGTTTTCGGCGTCGGTGGGGCCCCCGTCGGCCCAGTGGACCCGATGGTGGACTTGGAGGCGGTAGCGGGAGGTGCACCCGTCAACCGAACATCCGTCGTCTCGGCCGTGGACGGCCCGGCGAAGCCGCCTCGGGATTTTGGGTGACCTGCGGCCGACGTTGAGGGTTTCACCGTCGCTGGTGAGCCTCACATAATCAATGCCGGCGCCGGTGCAGATGAGTTCGTCGATCGTGTTTGGTCCGACGATTGGACCGG
>JAENVV010000042.1 GCA_016650365.1 Acidimicrobiia bacterium | reverse complement strand
CGGTACCGATGGGTCCGTTTTTGTAGACGACTCGCACAAGGACATCATGGTTCAGTCGATGGACCGGGGGGTCGAGTTCCCTCTGTCAACCATGCCGGGCGAATACGTTGGCGCCATGTATGCCGGTCCGATGGAACGCGAAACGATCCACTTCATCGAGGCGGTACTGTTCGATCGCCCCGTCATGGTGGAGCCCCGCGCCGCCCGCCTCGTCATGGAGGTCTACATGGCGGCCGACTTGTCGGCCGAACTCAACCAGGTGGTAGAGCTGCCACTGTCCGAAGACCAGATCGGCCTGGCTTTGGCCGCTTCGGTGAAAAGCTAGGCGATGAGTCGACCGGCGGTGCACTACGAGACGTACGGTGATGGTTCGCCGTTGATGCTCATCACCGGTCTTGGTGGGGTTGGTCGCGGATGGGGGAACATCGTTGATCGTTTCGCGCAGGATTACCTGACCATCGTGCCGGACCATCCCGGCACCGGACAATCCGCCCCGCCACCCGATGGTTACACCATTGCTCATCATGCCCGGGCGATGGCCGACGTCTTGGGCGAGTTGGACTGTGGACCCGCTCATCTGGTGGGTAGCTCGACCGGGGGTGCCATTGCGCAGGTGATGGCTCTCGATCACCGCGACGTGACAAAGTCGATCGTGCTCGCCGACTCGTGGGCGCGACCTGATGACTATTTCCGGCACCAGTTCGCCATGCGCAAACGGATCCTCGCCGAACAAGGCGTCGAGGCTTACACGGAAGCCTCCGCATTGTTCCTATTCGGCGCCGAATACTTTCGTGATCACTATGACCAGGTGCAGGCCTGGATCAAGCTGGCCGGCGGGGCCGATCCTGCCGTGATGGCTCGGCGGATCGACATGATCGTCGCCTTCGACGAATCGGCCCGACTAAATCAGATTGACGTCCCGACTCTCGTGCTGGTCGGCGACGCCGATATCTGTACACCGCCGCACATGTCCGAAGACCTCGCCCGGTCGATTCCCGGTGCCCGTCTGGAGATCCTGGCGGGAGGGCACCTCATCTATAAAGAGGCACCAGACGAATTCCATGACAGCGTCAAGGCGTTCACGGGTTAGACCAGCGGGTCAGGGCAGAACCTTGTCGGGGTTGAGGAGGTTCTGCGGGTCGAGGGCCTTCTTGATGGCTCGCATGGCCTCGACAGCCGGGGCGCCATGCTCGGCCACCATGTACTTGCGTTTCCCGAGCCCGATCCCGTGTTCACCGGAGGCAGTTCCCTCAAGCTCCAGGGCCTTTTCGATGATCAACTGGCTCAGTTCGCCGGCCCGTCGCTTTTCGTCGGCGTCGCCCGGGTTGTAGCCGATACCCATATGGATATTTCCGTCGCCGGCGTGCCCGAGGACCTCGCCGGGCAGTCCGAGAGCGGTGGCGCAGTGCTCGGCATAGGCGATGATTTGTGGCATGTGTGAGATTGGCACGCTCACGTCAATGGCCGACCAGACGTAGCCAGGTGCCCGGCGCCGATATCGATACCGGGCCCCGTGGCGCATCGTCCACATCTCGGAACGGTCCTGGTGACCGAGGCCCGAGGTGAATGACTCCGCACCGGCGTCCTCGCAGATGAGCCTGGCCTCGTCGAGAGCGTCGCTGGTCGCCACATCGCTTGATCCGGTGAATTCGATCATGAGCGATGGCAAGACCGGCCAGTCGGAACCGTCATCCTCGTTCATGTAGAGGATGTGGTTCTGATGCAGAATCTCCAGGGCGGCCGGAGCGAGACCGGCGCCGATGATCCCGTAGGCGGCCTGAGCGGCCCCCGCGACGGTGCCAAACCCGACCACCGCTGTGGCGAAATGCTGGGGAACCGGGTGGAGTTTGAGCGTCGCCTCGGTGACCAAGCCCAGCGTACCCTCCGACCCGATCATGAGGCGGGTGAGGTCATAGCCCGAGGACTGCTTTACCGACCGCGAACCGGTTTTGATGACGTCTCCGTTAGCCAGCACGACTTCGAGTGCCAGCACATTGCTCCTGGTCGCCCCGTATTTGTGGGCCCGGATCCCGGCAGCGTTGTTGGCGATCATGCCGCCGACGGACGCATTCGCACCCGGGTCGGGAGCAAAGAACAGGCCGTACTGACTCAGATGTTTCTCAAGGCCAAGACGCAACACCCCCGGTTGGACCGTGGCCTGGAAGTCCTCGGCGTGCACGGCCAGGATCCGGTTCATCCTGGCAAAGTCGACGACGATCCCATGCCTGACCGGAATGGCATGACCTTCTGAACTCGATGCCGCCCCCCACCCGGTGATCGGCTCGCCATATTCGGCGGCCAGCGTAACGATCCGGACCACGTCGTCGGTGGATTGCGGCCAGACCACGAGATCGGGCACCACGGCTGGATAGGTCGATTCGTCCTGTGAGTGCAGGTGCCTTTCGGCCCCGCTCACTGAAACCGCTTGTTCACCAAGTGCCGACTTCAACCCCTCGAAAAGATCCGGATTGGTGGGGCGCAATGGTTCTTCCAACATATGATGTCGCTACCAGCGGCCTTCGATGGCCAGGCGGGCGCCGTGGAGGGCCCCGGTATTGGCGAATTGTCTGGCTCGCTCGTCGTCACCGAGGATGTTGAGTTCTCGCGACGACACTCCATTGGGCGTTCGGACGGCGATTCCGACCGTGCGGGAAGTATTCGGGTTGGAGGGATCTCCGGCTACGCCGCTCACCGCGACGACCACATCGGCCGGGCAGTCATGGGCGTCGAGCAACTGTCGGGCTGCCGCCTGGGTATCGGCGCCCTCAGGAAGCCTGACCGGTCGTAGTCCGATCGATTCGGCAAAGTGGGCAGGACCGACATTGGCGAAACGGGCGCCCACCGCACCGGCCGTGAACTGTTCGATGGTGCCAAACGTCCAGTTTTTCCGCGAGAGGCTGTCGATCAGGACGACCTCGATCACCTGGTCATCTCGCCCGAACACGGCGTCGCCGAGTTTTGCCACGATGGCGGCGTCGACCCGATCCAACATGGCGTCGACCGTGGCTTCGTCGTCGTCCTTGGCGGTGATCCGAATCCGGACCTCGCTGGCGTCGATGAGAAACGCAATCGACGGGTTGGAGGACTCATAGAGGTCGTCGAGTTTTTCCGCCACCGACGACTCGCCGTATCCCCAGGTGCGCACCACCCGGCTCTTGAGAATGGCCGGTTCGCCGGCCGAGGCCCGCAAGCGGGGCATGACCTGCTCGTCGAACATGACCTTCATCTCGGTTGGTACTCCCGGCATGGCAAAGATCCATTTGCCGCCCTGATCAAGCGCGACTCCGAGCGCCACCCCTTTGCGATTCTCCATTGTCTCGGCGCCTTCCGGATAATCGGCCATCCGCAGGGTGTTGATGTTCACTTCGCCGCGCAGGCGCATGAGGCGTTCGCGGATTTTCTCTTCGTGTTCGAGGTCCCGGGTCATGGCCCTTCCGGTTACGCGGCAGATGGCTTCGCGCGTCACATCGTCCTGGGTCGGTCCGATCCCTCCGGTGAGGATTACCGCATCGGCGCGTCCGAGCGCTTGCTCGATTGCGAAGGTCATTCGGTCCAGGTTGTCACCGACGGTTACCTGGAAGTGCGCGTCAAATCCCTCGTCGTGCAGGCGGGATCCTAGGAACGCCACGTTGGAGTTGATGATCTGGCCGATCAACAATTCCGTGCCGACGGCGATGACTTCAACGATCACTCGATGACCGGATTGGTAATGGTCCCGATTCCGTCTACCGAAACGTCAACGATGTCCCCGGCTTTTAGGTAGATCGGCGGGTCGAACCCGATCCCGCAGCCGACCGGTGTGCCGGTGGCGATGATGTCGCCTGGCTCCAACAGGACGGTCTCGGAGATGGAAGCGATCAGGGTCGGAATGTCGAAGATCAGCTGTGAAATTTCTGCGTCTTGTCTGGTCTCGCCATTGACGACGGTGCGTAAGCGAGCCTTCGTGATGTCGGGAATCTCGTCGCGGGTCGTGATGCACGGTCCCATCGGGCAGTAGGTTGCCGGGCTTTTACCGAGGAAGAATTGCACATGGCGGCGCTGCACCTCGCGGGCGGTCATGTCGTTGATGACCGTGTACCCATATACGTGATCCCACGCATCCTCCTTGGCGATTTTGGTGCCGCCAATTCCGATAACCACGCCCAACTCACCTTCGTAATCGCTTGTGTTGCTGGGGTCGTTGGAGATGTCGATGGCGTCGCCGGTCCCGATGATCGATGACAGAGCTTTCGTAAAGATGATCGGGAAATCGGGGATCACTTTCACTTCCGACGCATCAAAGCCGCTGTCCGAGAACTCCTGGGCGTGATCGAAGTAGTTGCGCCCGACCGCCATGATGTTGTTTCGGGGACGAATCGGGGCCAGAAGTTTGTCCGGGGTCACGGCCGTTCCGGTGACCTCTGCAGCGCTGGCGGCGGCTAACCCCGGATCGCCCATCGCCACGAGTTCTCCGACCGACCCGGCGATGTCCGAAAGGTCGATGACCGACCCGTCCGGTTGGACGGCGCCGGGTCGGGCTGACCCTTCTGAGGTATAGGTGACGAGTTTCATTTCAGTCTCCGAATGGGGTTGGTTCAATTAATACAGGCAGGGACGACGCCCCGCACACTAGATCATATATTTTGTATGGCTCTTCAGTTATGCGTCATGCTCGTCGTGAGAGGCCCAAGTTCCGTAACTATCGCGTTAAACCCCACATCTAGGGGCCTGAGTTTGCCAGACTGATGCAATGGCAGTTCCTCGCACTAGACGGCGTATGTTGACGGGCGCCCGCTCCACCTTGCTGATGGTTGGGTTTGGCGGGTATGCCGTGGCGCTCGTATTGGCCTTTCGGCGGTGGGATCTACCGAGCTTCACTGCCCGAGCGTTGGCGTTTCTGGTGTTAGCCCTGCTGTTTGAGCTCCTCGGCAAACTGATGTTTGCGGCCTTGTTCAGGTGGGAGCTTGGTTCGGTGAGCCACCTGGTCAGCTGGAAAGGTGCCATCTCGGCCGCCTTTGCGGGTTCGGCCGTCGCCAGGCTGATTCCGGCCGGGGGAGCACTGACTCCGGCGACGATGGCCTGGTCAGTGCGCGATGAGGAGAATGACGCCGCCGGAGCAGCGGTTCGCGCCACTCTCCTGACGTATGCGGGATTGCTCATCATCACGGGTCTCGGCCTGGTTTGGATGGCGACGGAAGGTCCGCATCCAGTTGTGTTTGCCGGCGCGGTGATACTTGGGGGGTTGCTCCTTGTCGCCGGCTTCGTGGTGATGGCCGGAGCCGCCTGGCTTGACCGGGTTGTGGTTCGACTTCCGCGCCGTCTGGCGAATTATCTTGGTCCGACCGCGGGTGGGGGCCGGGTGACCCCGGTTGAGGCGGTGCTGGTGGCCGTGCGAGTTCTGGCTGAGTCGGCAGTGTTGTGGTCGGCGCTCGCCGCGTTCGGGATCTTTCTAACTCCATCCGAGGTGTTCGTTGCTCACGGACTCTCGATGCTCGTGGGTGGTTTGCCCGGTCTGCCAGGAGGTCTTGGCATTGTTGAGGGCGGCCTTATCGGGATTCTCTCGCTGTACGGGTTGTCGGCAGGAGTGATAGTCGCTCCGGTGCTCGTCTATCGGGTCGTGGACTACTGGATCCCGGCGGGTGTTGGCCTGGCGGCTTTCGGAGTCATCAGTCGGTCGATATTTGATCGGCAGGCGGCAACGGACCGGTCTCCGACCGCCAATGAGCCATCCGCACCGACAGGCGGGAATCTGGATGCCTCCCCCCTGTCTGGTCCGCGTGTGCCGCGCCGACCCGGTGATCCCGGTGTGGCAGATCTAGATGAAGATGGGACTCGGCGGGATCGAAGCCGGGCGGGCACCTAACGCTATGTCACCCTGACTGGTTTAACTAGCACGCTACGTGAAGTGGTGATACTCTCCCGCCAAGGGAAAACGGATACCGGGGGGTGTTTGCGATGCAGTGGGCCAAATCAGTTGTGAATGGACTATCAGCGGAGTGGCATCCGAGTCGTTGGTTCACTGCCACTACCTTCTGGTTTCCTTTCGTTATTTCGATCGTCACCATTGTGGCGGCCGTCCTGGCCCGTCCAGTGTTCGACTTCATCATTGGTGAAGATCTTCTTGCCGAAGACCTCCAGGTGGTGGGGTGGGCTGTGGCCCTCTACTTCTGCATCCGGATTGCCAGGAATGCGGATTTCCCGACCTCGACGAGGGTTCTGATGGCGGTTTTGGGGGCCGGGATCTTCTTCATCATCGGTGAGGAGATCAGCTGGGGGCAACGTATCCTCGACTTCCAGACTCCTGCCGAACTTGTCGAGCAGAATCGCCAGGGGGAGTCCAATCTTCACAACATCTACGGCGTCCAGGACGTGTTCAGTTGGCTGATGTTCCTTATTGGAGGCTACGGCGTCGGGGCATCGTGGTTCGCTATGAAGCGGTACGGTAATTATGAGTCGTGGTCGCCCCTCACCCGGACCCTGGCGCCGCACCCAATCCTGATTCCCTCCTTCCTGTTGATGTTCGTCTGGAGGTCCTACCGGAACTTCTTTGAGCCACCCGAGAGCCTGTACTACGGGGTCTCGGAGTTCGGCGAAATCACCGAACTGGCCCTGTCCTCAGTCTTCGGGTTGTATACCTGGCGGCGGTGGGCCAACCCGTTCGCGAAGTCGGAAACGCCCGCTTTGGCTATTGAGGACGTTCAGTCGAGTTGAGCGACGACACCCAGGCGAGCGGCTAATTCGTTCAACGAATGGCGCAGTTGCTCTGGTAGCGGGATCCCGATTCGGAGATTCTCGACTTCCGTTGCGTGGGCGCCGTCGCCTGGCAATCGGACTCGTTCTCCACTCGCCGTCCGCGAGTTCCGAAGTTGTTCGAGATGAGCATCGATTGAGGCCAACGCTTCTTCGGCAGGCAACATGAGGTCCGAACGCATCACGAGCATTGCCTGACCGGTGTTGGTAGGTACCTCAAGGTGCTTTCGATGATCGACCACCGCCTTGCCAAACGCCGCGCCGTTCATGGCACCGGCGAGGAGTCCGATGGCAATGTTCAGGCCGGCTCCCTTGTATCCGCCAATCGGAAGCAGGAACCCTTCATGGGCCCTGGCAGGGTCGGTAATCGGGTTACCATCGGCGTCGGCGACCCAACCGATCGGCATCTGCTCGCCGGCCTGAGCAACCACTTTGATCGTGCCGTGCGATGCCACTGTCGTCGCGATGTCGAGCTGAAACGGTATGCCATCGCCAGCCGGAATGGCAATGGAGATCGGGTTGGTGCCCAGAATTGGTTCGATCCCACCCCAGGGTGGCATACCGTTGGCGTTGGCCACCGCGAAGTACATGGCGATGAGACCACGTTTGGCGGCCATCGCCGGGTAGATACCAGCCGCCCCGGCGTGATTCGAGTGCACCGTGCCCACCCAGGCCATGCCGAGGGCTTGCGCCTTGGCGATCGCAACCTCGGCGGCCATCGTCATGACCACCTGGCCCATTCCGTTGTCACCGTCGAAGTGAGCGGAAACGGGAGTTTCATGGATGATCCGTATGTCGGGGTCGAGGTTGACCCCTCCTGCTTCGATTCGCTGCACATACGGTCCGACCCGGATCAGCCCATGACCGGTCCGGCCCCGCAGGTCGGCTTCAACGAGACGGGTCGCCACGATGTCGGCATGCTCAGCTTTGACCCCGACGGAGCGAAAGATCGCTGACGTAAACTCTTCAAGTTCTGCGATCGGATAGCGACTACTCATGGACGTGGTCGTCGTGGCCGGGCCGCCCGAACTGTTCGACCGTCTCGCCCGTTTCGGCGAAGGTTCTCGTCACGTACGTGTTGCCGTACACCCAGAGGATTTTCATGGGCGTGTCACCGGTGTTGATGAACCGATGTACCGAGCCGGGTTCGATCATGGTGGTGTCGTAGGGAACGGCCTCCTGTTGAACACCGTCAATCTCGGCGATCCCCGATCCTTCAAGCACCGTGACTTGCTCGATGGTGTTGTGGGTATGGAGGGGGAGTTCACCACCCGGCGGGAACATCGTGATACCCATGACGAAGCATTGGCCGTCCACCGGTGGGTCGGTCAGCCGGATGCTCTGGATTCCGTTGCCTCGTTCGACGACGTCGGCATCCGCGAACTTGATCAATTGTCCCATATTCCTCTCCTCTGTTTACAAGAAATTCAGGGCCGGTTGGCCCGCTCTGGCTGCGGCGATCACATCGGATGCCGCGTCTGCGAAGGCCTGTCGGTCGGTCGGGTCAAGATCGATGACCACTCGACCTTCCCCTTCAAATCGGGTTCGCAATTCAGCTTCATAGTCGGCGGCGGCTCGTCGTTGGAAAATGATCGCCGCCCTGGCGGCGGAGCGGACCGCGGTTGCTACGTCTGATCCGAGGGTCGACATCTGGGACCGATTGGCATAGAGGCCGCGGGCGCCATAGAGGTGTCCCGTCATCGTGATGTGCTGGTGATCGACGCCATAGGCGGCCGAGTTGGCGAGGGGGTTCTCCTGAGCGTCAACCTGCCCCGAGGCGATCATGGCGATACCATCGCTCAACTCGGCGGGCACGGGTTCTCCACCCCAGGACCGGATGAGCGCCTCGTGGACGGCGTTCGGTTGGAGGCGGACCCGCATGCCGGCAACGTCGGCGGGGGAGCGCACCTCGCGCAGTCGGTTCGTGAAGTGTCGGAACCCGTTGTCCCAGTAGCCGAGTACTTCGAATGGAGTGGCCGCTTCGGTGGCGGTGGTCAGCGCTGCGCCGAAGTCGCCGTCGAGTGCGGTATGGGCCTGTTCGAGGTCTGCGAAGAGGAATGGGACCTCCAGCGCGTTGAGGGCGGGAACTTGTTTGCCGAGGTATGAGGTCGAGAAATAGCACAAGGTCAGTTCGCCATTCGCCACCATGTCGAACAAGTCGGTGGCGGGTCGACCATCGTCCATGACGTTATACATGACTTCGGCCGGATGATCGGTAACGGCTGCCAGGGCGTCCACAAAATGGTCAAGAGCCCGGCTGTGGGCACTTCCCTGGGGCGCGTAGCCACCTACTCGAATCGTCATGTGAACCTTTCCCCGAAGCGGTCGACTCGAATCCTATATAATGCAAAAACCGTTTGGTGCTCGTATGGAGGGTTTATGAAGATTGTCAGCGTCGAAGCCATCCCCATTGCGGTCCCGCTCACCAAACCGATCGTGATGTCGCACATCACCATTACCCAGTCCAACAACGTTCTTGCCAAGGTGACCACCGACACCGGGATAGTTGGATGGGGCGAAGGAGTCGAGGCCACCGATCTGACGGGAGACACCCAGGAGAGCATCAAGGCCGCCCTCGAGTTTCTCGGCCCGCAGATCGTCGGTGCCGACCCCCTTCGCCGGACCACGCTGTGGTGGGCCATGAAGAAAATGATGCACGCCAACGAAACTGCCATCGGGGCCATCGATATGGCCTTGTACGACATTGCCGGCAAAGAGTTTGGTGTCCCGGTCGTCGAATTGTTGGGGGGACGGGTGCGCGACGAAGTTCCTGTGCTGACGATGGTCGGCAGTGGTGTGCCGGATGTCGACATTCAGGCGGCCGTCACCAAGTATGAGGCTGGTTATCGCTGGTTCAAGGTGAAGCTTGGCATCGGTGAGGTCAACGACGAATTGAAAACGGTTCAAGGGGTCCGCAGTGAGCTGCCACCGGAGGCGATCGTGAGTGGCGACGCCAATCAGGGATGGGACGAACCGACCGCCATGCGTTTTCTGAACGGCCTGTCGGGTCTCGACGTCCGGTTCATCGAACAGCCCATTCCCCAGGGTGATCACGCCGCCATGGTGCGAATCGCCCAACGATCGCCCATCCCGATCTGCGCCGACCAGAGCGTTCATTCGCTCAACGACGTGATGTCGTTCGGACGGACCGGTGTGGCAGGTGTGAGCCTCAAACTTGTCAAACTGGGTGGCATCACCGGAGTGATGCGCGGTGCGGCGCTCTGCGAATCGCTCGGGCTTTCGGTAAACCTGGCAGGCAAGATCGCCGAATCGAGCGTGGCGGCCGCTGCCAATATTCACTGCGCAGCGGCCATGAAGGCAGTGGATTTCGGTTGTAGCCCAGGCAATCAGGGGATCAGTTCCGACGTTACCTCCCACCCACTGGCAATCGAGAACGGTGTGATTGCCGTGCCAACTGCCCCCGGATTGGGGATCGATGTCGACCAGCCCTAGCCCGACCCGGATGGCCGAAGCGGCCATAGATTTCCTTGAGTCGCTGCCGGCCGATGCCCAGGCTACGTTCGGGTTTGATGATCCAGGTCGCATCGACTGGGCGTTCTTCCCGAGAGAGATGGCCAACGGCACCTATCTTGGCGTACCTCTGTATGCCATGACCCCGGTCCAGCGAAAACTGGCCCTGAAGCTGGCCCGGACCGGTTTACGTGCCGAGGCCTATCACCGGGTGGCGACCATCATGTCCCTCGACCTGGTTCTAGACGAACGCGAGAACTACGTTCGCACCCATTGGCGTGACCCGCTGCGGTACTGGATAACTATCTACGGCGAACCAGGTCCGACCGGGCTGTGGGGGTGGCGCTACGAAGGACACCACGTGTCCGTCAACTACACGATTCGCGACGGCGAGGTTTTGTCGAGTACGCCGTTGTTCATGGGGGCGAGTCCGGCCGGGATCGGCCCGTCCGCCCATCCCATCATCAGGCCCTGCGGTCAGGAAGAGGACGCCGGGCGGGCCCTCTTTTCGTCATTGGATGCCGATCAACAGGCAGTGGCGCTCCTCGACGCCACAGCTCCGATTGACACCATCGTTCCCAACGTCTCGTTCGTACCGGAGGTCAGCGAACCGGGGAACCCGCCGGCCGCCTTGACCATGTTTCAGGAAGTCCATGAGGCCATGACCGCCGAGCAGAAAAGCAACTTGCGGTTGGTCGCCGCCGAGCCGTCCGGCCTGAGAGCTGATGCCATGACTAAAGATCAGGTCGGCTACCTGCACGATCTCATTGCGGTTTATCTCGACCGGCTCCCTGAGGATCTGGCTGATCGAGAGAAGACTCGTCTCGGAGCCAACGATTGGGCTGGCCTGCACTTCGCTTGGGCAGGGCCGGCCGAACGCCATCAACCGCACTATTACCGCATCCACAGTCCCGATTTTCTGGTTGAGTACGACTGCGTCCAGGACAACGCCACCCACATCCATGCCGTCTGGCGAAACCCCCGGGGCGACTTCGGCGAGGATATCCTCCAGAGCCACGTTTCGCGCGCTCACTAGCTTCATCGCCTAACTCTCGATCAATGTGCCCTTTGCGGTCACCAGGAGATTCGCGACGTAACGATCTGGCGGGTTCTCGGAGATGCAGTCACCTGGAATTACCTCACTTTCAACCCACTCAGCTGGTCCCCAGGTACCTTCGATATCGAATGAGAACGTTTGGCAGGCCTCTGACGTACTAATGCCGAGCCAGCACATCGGGGTATCCCCTTCCCAATAACGTCGGTAGGTCATCGTCGCCTCTGCTCCTTCCGGCGGTCCGATGAAGGAGCCGCTTGTCACGGCTTCATTCCAGACGTCGACGCACCCACCTGGGCCGGTAAAGGTCGGTCCACTGCACGCGGCCACAGCTAGGGCGACTGCAAGAAGTCTTGTTGCTTGATGGACTGCTGCCATACCGCTGTAACGTCCCTTACCGGGTGTGCGTTCCTACAAGCGTCTGATCAGGTGGGCAGCCTTGAGCTGGGCAATCTCCTCATCGGTGGCTCCCAAACTGCGCAGGACGGAGTCGGTGTCTGCTCCCAGACGTGGCGCGGCCGATGGTGCCAGCGAGGGTTCTCCGGTCATCCTCACAGGGGAGCCGGTAACTGCCGCCCCATCGGGCAACTCGACCCTCATCCGGTTGTGTTGGACTTGAGGGTCGTCGAACACCTCGCCGAATGTCATCAGCCTCCCGACTGGCAGGCCAAGGCCGAGCAGTCTGTCCATCCAGGCGTCCGTGCTGTCGGAGGCGAAGATCGGCTTGACCAACTCGTTGAGTTCGGTGCGATGTTCGACTCGAGCTTCGTTGGTGGCGAAGCGGGGATCGGCGACTATGTCCAGGCCGAGGTCGTCGCAGAGGATCTTGAAGTGCCCATCGCTGACGATCGCCAGGTTGAAGTAGCCGTCGGCGGTCGGGAAGGTTTCGGTCGGTGCCGTGAACCAGGATGCGGTGCCGACCCGTCCGGGCTGGCCTCCTGAGGCAAAATACATGGCGTTCCAGGTCGACTGGATGGCAATGAGTCCGTCTCTCAGGGAAACTTCGATCTTGCGACCCTTTCCAGTCCTGGCCCGGCCGACCAGGGCAGCCGATACGGCCATCGCCGCATTCGTTCCTGCCAGGTAGTCCCCGACCGTCGTCGCCGTTTTGGCCGGTGGGCCTCCCTCTTCACCCGTGATGCTCATCATCCCCGATTCGCCCTGGAAGATGATGTCGATCCCGGCGCGCTCGGCGTCGGGACCGGACGACCCGAAAGCCGAAATCTCCGCATATACGAGCCCGGGGTTCTCGTCGGCGAGATCCTCGTAGCCCAGACCGGCGCGTTGCATGGCGCCATGACGAAGGTTGTGGACGATCACATCGGCATCCAAGCAAAGCTTGCGAACCCATTTCTTCGATGCATCGGCGCGGGGGTTGATGACTGCGCTCTTCTTTCCGCGGTTGACGGCCGCGAAGTAGTAGCTGACGCCATCGACGTATGGGCCGAATGCCCTGGCCAGGTCGCCCGAAGACGGCTCGACCTTGGTCACGTCCGCTCCGAGATCAGCCAGCAACATCGCGCAGTATGGGCCGGCAATCAGGTTGCCGAATTCCACAACCTTGATGCCTTCCAACGGTTGACTCATACCCGCTCCACGATCATCGAAATGCCTTGTCCAACGCCAATGCACATCGTGGCCAATCCGTATCGGTCACCCCGCCGGTGCAGTTCGTGCACCAGAGTGGTGAGTATCCGGGCGCCGGAGGCTCCCAAGGGATGCCCTATGGCGATGGCTCCACCGTTGACATTGACGATTTCCGGATCGATGCCGAGTTCGTCGCGAGACGCCAGAGCCTGGGCGGCGAATGCTTCGTTCAGCTCAACCAGATCAAGATCTTGAATGGATAACCCGGCCCGAGACAGGGCTTTGCGGGTTGCCGGCACCGGGCCGATCCCCATGTAGTCGGGGTGAACTCCCGCCGCGCCGCTGGCGACTATTCGCGCCATCGGCCTCAGGCCATATCGCTCGAGCCCGGCCGTGCTGGCAAGCAGCACGGCGGCGGCTCCATCGTTCATAGGAGATGAGTTTCCGGCTGTCACGGTCCCGGCTTCGGTGAACACCGACGGGAGCTTGGAAAGCATCTCAACGGTTGAGTTGGGACGAACACCCTCGTCGGTATCGACGGTGGTTACCGTACGGCCTCTGGCATCCTGGGGTGCCTCGATAGGCGAGATCTCGCTCGTGAAGCGACCGGCCTGCTGGGCTGCGGAAGCCAACAAATGTGATCGAAGTGCGAACGCGTCTTGCCGCTCACGGCTGACCGCGTACTTTTCGGCTACCCGTTCGGCGGTAAGACCGAGGCTGATTGGTGGATAGTCCTGCTGCATTTGCGGGTTGATCAGCCTCCATCCGAGTACGGTGTCGGCGACCTGGGGTGGGCCAACGGGGAACGCCGTGGCAGCCTTGAGCGTGACGTACGGTGCTCGGCTCATCGATTCGGATCCGCCGGCCACCATGATGTCGCCCCAGCCTTCGGCCAGGGAATGGGCGGCGGAAATGACCGCCTGGAGCCCTGACCCGCACAACCGGTTCACGGTCATCCCGGTGACTTCGATCGGCAAACCGGCCAGCAGGGCAGCCATGCGTCCGATGTTGCGGTTGTCCTCGCCGGACTGATTGGCGGCTCCCCAGACCACGTCTTCGATCCCAGCCGGATCCAGGTCGCTCTGGCGAGCGACGAGCGCCCGGATGGCGTGAGCCGCCAGGTCGTCTGGTCGGATGTGAGCCAACTGACCCCCGATGCGACCCATCGGGGTACGGACCGCATCAACAACATAAATGTCTGTCATGAACCCTCCAGGAGCAGATCATATATGATGTAGAACCCGGAGGTCGACCTTGCAAAAAGACGAGACAACCCGATGAACCGTCGATCGGTTGGTCTGGCGATCGTGGGTGCCGGCAAGATCGGCCGCCATCGCGCCCGGCTGGCATCGGCCCATGCCGGTGTCGGGTTCTTGGCCATTGTCGACCAGGATGCCGCAGCTGCCGAGAAGTTGGCTGCCGAGACAGGAGCCGATGTTTGGTCAACTGACACCGACGCCACCGTTCTGCTCGACGAGGTGGACGCAGTCGTCGTGGCTACCCCCGAAGGCGCCCACATGGCCCCCGTCGAGGCGGCATTGCGGGCCGGTAGATCCACCATGGTCGAAAAACCGATCACCCTGAACCTCGATGAAGCGGACCACTTGACGCGACTTGCCGATCAACTCGGGGTGGATCTTCGGGTCGGTTACTCGATGCGATATGCGCAGCGCTACGCGGTTGCCCGCCAACAGATCGCCGCGGGCAGGATCGGAACATTGATTGGTGGTCTGGCACGAACCTATGACACGCTGGCGATCGGCGAAGCGATCCTGAAACGGTCGCCGACGGCCACCCCGGTGATGGACATCCTCACCTACCTCGTCGATATCATCGGCTGGTATCACCCGTTTGCACCGGTGGAAGTGGTGGCTCGCTCCCACGGGTCCATTCTGCGGGCCAAAGGCCACGACGTAGATGATCTCACCGTCGCTTTGTTGACGTTTGCCGATGGGGCCGTGTTCGAGTTGGCCACCAGCTATTCGCTGCCGGCCGGCTATCCGATCAACGGAATGGCTACCCGATTCGAGTTGCTCGGGACCGACGGGGTCCTCATGGTGACCGAGGATCACGGTGACCAGATCATGTACAGCGAGGTCGGCCACGACAACGAGTATGTCGATCAACATCTCAGGCTGACGTTCCTCGGAAGTCGCACCTCGGGGGAGTGGGTGGGCGACACCATGTTCGGACGGGTGGCAGATGAAACCCGTGCATGGCTCGATTTTCTGACCACCGATAAGCCGTGCCATCTCACCACCGCCCGAGAGGCCCGGCAGACCCTCCAGATAACGTTGGCGATCGACGCGGCGGCCCGGACAGGAGACACAATCACATGGGAGGCGAAATGAAAGTTGCGATGGTTGGTTTGGGCCGGATGGGATTTCCGATGGCCCGCCACATGCAGGAAGCAGGTCATGACGTCGTCGGTTTCGACGAGTCGCCGGTGGCCCTCCAGAAAGCTGCTGCCGCCGGCATGGTCATCGCTGACGGTCTAGCTGGTGTAAAGGACGTGGAGTTGGTCTGCTCATCGCTTCCTGCCACGCCCCAGGTCGAGGCGGTTTATGGCCAGGTATTCAAGCTCGTGAAGGAAGGCACCGTGTGCGCGGATTTATCAACGATTGGGGTCGAGGCGTCCAGGAACCTCGCCGCACTGGCAGCGGACCACGGGATCCGTTTCCTCGATACCCCGGTGAGTGGCACGTCGATCCACGCCGATGCGGGCACTCTCGTTGTGATGGTTGGTGGAGAAGACGACGCACTCGCAGTAGCCAGACCTGCTCTCGAGACTTTCGCATCCCGGGTGGAACACGTCGGTCCAAACGGTTCCGGTCTGTTGCTCAAGCTCATCACGAATCGCCTTCTCACCTCGCACTTGACGGCGATGGCAGAGGCGGTTCTCGACCTCGAAGCGGTCGGCCTTGACGTGTGGCAAGGTATTGAAATGATTCGATCAGGTGCGGTCGCGAAGCTACTGGAGTACAAGGCAGCGCCTCTCGTGGATCGTGACTTTACGCCCACGTTCACCGTCAACCTGATGAGAAAAGATCTGGGCCTGGCGGCGGAGGCTCTTCCGGCCGCCAGGGTCGGTTCGCTCACCCGCCAGATTCTTGAGGAAGCCGGCGAACTCGGGTACGGAGAAGCGGATCTGGCAGCCCTCATCAAAGCCCTTGAAACCGGACCGACGGGAGAGGCAACATGAACCTTACCGACCAGCGTTTGTTGCGAACCGACGCCTACATCGGTGGTGAGTGGGTAGAGGCAGACTCGCGAGCAAGGTTTCAGGTGCTCGACCCGGCCGACGGAGCCGTCCTCGCCGAAGTAGCCGACCTGGGTCAAGCCGAGACGCGACGTGCCATCGAAGCGGCCAATGAAGCGTTCCCGGCGTGGAAGGCGCTGACCGCCAAACAACGATCAGCTCTCATTCGCCGGTGGTACGAGTTGATGGTCGAGCACGCTGACGATCTGGGGGCGATCGTCACCGCCGAAATGGGCAAGCCGCTGAACGAGGGCCGGGGGGAAATCATCTTCGGAGCGAACTACGTCGAGTGGTTCGCCGAAGAAGCCAAGCGTGCCTACGGTCAAGTGATCCCGACCCACGATCCCAAGTTGCGACTTATTGTCGTCAAGGAGCCGATTGGCGTAGTGGCGGCGATCACGCCGTGGAACTTCCCTTCGTCAACCATTGCCCGCAAGGCGGTCCCGGCCATGGCTGCCGGATGTACGGTGGTTGCCAAGCCAGCCGAAGACACCCCGCTTTCTGCTTTGGCGTTGGCCGAACTGGCCGATCGCGCCGGTATCCCGCCAGGAGTCTTCAACGTCGTGACCGGGTTGGATCCTGCTCCGATAGGCGCCGAACTGACTCGCAACCCGATCGTGCGGGCGGTGTCGTTTACCGGGAGTACCGAAGTCGGCAAGCTGTTGATGCGTCAGAGCTCCGACACCGTCAAGAAGGTGAGTCTGGAATTGGGAGGCAATGCCCCATTCATCATCTTCGATGACGCCGATCTCGATCAGGCCGTTTCCCAGGCGATCATCGCCAAGTATCGCAACGGTGGACAGACGTGTATTTGTTCCAATCGGGTGTTCGTCCAGGACGCCGTGTACGACGAGTTCGTTGATCGATTCACCGCGGCCGCCAGCCAGCTCAGGGTTGGCGCCGGCGGATCAGCCGGCTCGGATGTCGGCCCGCTGATCAACCGGGAAGCTTTCGACAAGGTGATTCGCCTGGTCGATGCAGCCGTTGCTGGTGGGGCGCAAGCCCGGATCGGGGGCAAACCCCATCCGCTCGGACATACGTTCTACGAACCAACGGTGTTGACCGGCGTGACCGGTTCGATGGCGATCGCCAACGAAGAGGTATTTGGGCCGGTCGCCTCGATCTTTCGATTCTCAACCGAAGAAGAAGTCATCGCGGCCGCCAACGACACGCCGTATGGCCTGGCTGCCTACTTCTTTGCTCGCGACGTCGGGCGTGTCTGGCGGGTGGGAGAAGGACTCGATTACGGCATGGTCGGCATCAACTCCGGTCTGCTGATGACCGAGGTCGCCCCCTTCGGCGGTGTCAAAGAATCCGGCATCGGCCGGGAGGGTGGCCACGAAGGCCTCGAGGAGTTCCTGGAGACCAAGTACCTCGCCATGGGCGGGATCTAGCGGACGAACTAGTCCCAGGTGAGACCCGCGATAAGCTCGTCGAGTTCGAACTGGAAATCCGGCCAAAGGTCAGGTCCGGCAACGCCGATGATCGTGACCACTTCGCTGCCGACATCCACCATGTAGACGCGGCCGGAGTCGCCGGGTTCAAACGTAAAGTCCAATTGTCCAGGTGCTACTGAGTTCTCTTGGGCCGTGAATGTCAGGTAGGCACCGGTAATGCCACCGATCTCGACCTCGGTCGACTCGTTCGAAACGGTGATTGGCTTGCCTACCTGGCTCTCTCGCCACTCATCAAGGGTCGATGGGCCCCTTGTCGTCAAGACGACGCCCGCGTTCTCGCCGGACTTGTGTTCAAGGTAGTTGACCTCGCCTGAGTCGGGAGATTGTTTTAGAACCGTCTTCTCCGGCTTGATGATCGCATACGACACGGGGAAATTTCGGTCCTTGAAGGTCGCCGGCCCTGGCGCAGCGGTGGCGGTCGTAGGAGTCTCCGGAGTCGGGGCAACGGTCGTGTCGACGGGGACGGTGGTGGGCGTCTCAGTTGGGGCCGTCGTGGTCGTTGCAATGGGGACCGTGGTGGCGGCCACTGTGGTGCTTCCGCAAGCGCTTGCGAGGAGTCCGATGATCGTCAACGAACCAATTAATCTTCTCACGGTCCCTCCCACTTGGTCGATGGAGAGATCATATGGATCTCACCGAGCGTTGGGACCCGAATCGAGACTATTTCGGCGAGTGGGCTTCCTGGCTATTGCAGAAGAATTCGCTCGCTCTGCAGGCGATATGTCGGCCAGCGCTAAATCATGAACCGGCCGCCGTTGACCGTGATGGTCTGGCCGGTCATGTAGGCAGACTCGTCAGAGGCGAGGAACATCATCCACTGGACGATGTCATCGACTTCGCCATAGCGGCCGAGCGGGATGGTTTTCTGGGTGGCGGCACGCTCTTCGGGCCCGCGAACTTTGAGGATTCGATCGGTGAGTACCGCACTCGGGGCGATGACATTCGATGTGATACCGTCGGCGGCCAACTCATACGCGAGGTTCCGGCTGAGCGCCATGACCCCGGCTTTGGCTGCGGCATAGGGAGGCGACGATCGATACATCGTGGTCTGGCCGGCCAGAGATCCGATCGTGATGATTCTGCCGCTCGACGACAGCCGAAGAAGGGGGATCGCTCTTTGCGCACACAGGAACACGGCTTTGAGGTTCAGATCGATGACCTTGTTCCATTCCCCTTCGCTGGTTTCTTCGACCGTCAACTGTTCCCAGAAACCGCCGGCATTGTTGATGAGGATGTCGAGCTTGCCAGATTCGGCAGCTATTCGATCGAACGTTGTTCCCACCGCGCTCCGGTCGGTGATGTCACAGGCAATGAAGGTCGTGTCGGTGTCCAGGGCTACCTGGGAGCCGCGTTCCTGATCAATGTCGAGACCGTATACGGTGGCTCCGGCCTGGCGGAATCTGGCTACGGCATCGGCACCCATCCCGATGGCCGAACCGGTGATCACTACCACCTTGCCCGAAAAATCCCAGTTGATGTTGCTCAAGAAATGTCTCCCGTCGGCTTGCCCGATGTCGTGTGGCCGCCGTTCCGGCCGATCACCAAATATAATGCAAAATATGAACCCTGCTGCGCTCGCCCCCGAAATTGACCGACTGGTGTGGGCGGTGAATTTTCGAGCCCGCGATCACGAGGTGGATCTGGCGATTCTGGAGAAGGCGGGGATGGACCCTGGCGCCTTCGGCACGCTCAATAACCTGGTGCCGTTCGTTGATGTTCTGTCCGAAGAGTTCGTATTGCGACGCTACCTCTATCGGCCGCCGGAAGTATTGAAGGCGTTTATCGAGGACATGGTCGACGGCGGCTTCTTTTCGAGAGACGGGGACCACTTGCGCCCGACAGATCGAGTTCAGCCGATCCTGGAGGAGTTGAACACCGCGGTCCGAAACTCGGCGCGTTACTTTTGGATTGATCATCGAGACACGGTTGAAGCGGCCGCCGGACCCGTGCGTCGGATTCTTGAAGCGAGTCCTGAACGGTACGGCCTGGCGCAGGCCGCCATATCCGGTCCAAAACCTGACGACCTCTTCCACCGATTCCACTATCGGTTGTCCGGACTGCGGCTTCTCCGCAACGAAGCTCACGTCGAAGCGTGGAAGCGGTATGACTTGAACCCGGCTGAGATCGAGATGCTGACGGCCGCCTGGGGTGGAAGTGACACTCAGGCACCGGTGGTCATGACCGACCGCCTCGAGGAGCGCGGACTGGTCGCCGACGGGGCAGTAACTGCGGCAGGTCTCAAGTTGCGTCAGACCATCGAAGACGAAACCAATGTCGGCGTGGTGTCAGCTTTTGCGACCGTCGATCAAGTTTCTCTCTACGCGGCTCTCGTTTCTCTTCCGCCTGAGACGCCATGACGAGCGCACCACTTGGTTGAAGCAGCGCCCCCGGCGGGAACCATCCGGGTTTCTCCAGCCGACGCCAAGGCGTTGGTACGGCGACTACTTGAAGCCGTCGATGTACCGCCTGCCGACGCCGACCTGGTGGCGGACGTTCTGGCTAGTGCCGACCTTCGGGGGATCCGCAGCCATGGGGTTGCCAGGGTCAGCTACTTCCTCGTGCGCCTCACCCGCGGCACCATCAATACGCGACCGACCTTTTCATACGCTTCCGATTCGCCCACCACCGGAGTGCTCGACGCCGACAACGCCATTGGAATTGTGGCGGCCAACCGCGCCATGGACGAGGCCCTCACGATGGCCAATGGATACGGCTCGGGCTTTGTGGCCGTCGGCAACTCGAGCCACTTCGGTTTCGCAGGCTATTGGGCGCAAAAGGCCATGCGGCAAGGGTGCATTGGTATCAGCGTTTCCAGCGGGGGAAGGCGGGCGGCCCCGACATTCGGGGTCGAGTCGATTCTCGGAACGAACCCGATCAGCATCACCATGCCGGGAGCGGGAGATGGGACCGATTTCTACCTCGACATGGCGACCACCGCCGTGGCGGTTGGCAAGATCGAAACCGCGCTACGGGAAGATCGCCCGGTCCCTCCTGGGTGGACCGCATCAGCTGCTCCGACCCCGCAACTAGATTCGAACGGAGTGCTTGATTACTCGGCTCCGCTCCTGCCGCTCGGTGGGGAAGGCGTAGAAACCGGCGGACACAAGGGTTATGGGCTCTCCCTGCTGGCCGAGCTTCTATGCGGGGCGTTACCGGGCAGTCCACTGGCTGATCGCCTGGCGGGTGCCGACGGGCACCAGCCGCCCGCCATGGGCCACTTTATGGGTGCCATCAAGCTCGCCGGGTTTCGGCCACCGCAAGAAATTGCCGCCGAGATGGAAGCGACTTTCACGCTCATACGCGACTCCGCCAAGGCGCCCGGTCATGACCGCATCTTCATTCCTGGCGAACCCGAGGCGATGGCCGAAGCCGCCAACCGTGTGGAGGGGATCCCGATCACGCCAGCCGTGCTGGCCAATCTCAAGCGGTGGGCGGATCAGCTCGGCGTCGAGCCGATTACCCCGTGATCGCCGATCCCGCCGTGATCGCCGATCCCGCCGTGATCGGGGCGAGCGCCCGACTTACGATTGATGAGATCGTTCGGCTTGGATTCACTCACGTGATCGCCATTCCCGACAGCGAAAGCCGGCTGCTCTGTGAAGCTGCCGCCGCCCACGAACGGCTTTCCTATCTCACCCCCTGTCGAGAAGGCGAAGGTATCGCAATTGCCGCCGGTCTATGGGTGGGTGGCGCCAAGCCGCTACTCGTCATTCAGAACACGGGGCTGATGGAAGCGGGCGATGCCTTGCGAGGATGTGGAATTGGGCCCAGAGTTCCTCTGCAAATGCTGATCGGGTGGCGCGGCTACGCCGGGGCCTCCCAGGGTAAGCAGCCGGTGGATTCGGCCTATCCATACACCGAGCCGATCCTCGACGCCTGGCAGATCCCCTATGAACACCTCATGTCGAACGACGATATCGGCGTTATCGCCAGCATGGATGAGCGGGCCGCCCGCACGTCGAAACCGGCCGCAGTCATAACCGGTTGGAAGTTTCGACCATGATGGAACGGCTCGATGTCTTCAGAGCGTTGGCCGACTCCCGGACTGACGAAATCGTGGTCATGACGATGACGGCGACGTTGCAGTGGCCTCTCGTGTCGGACCATCCGCTCGACTTTGATTTTCTGGCGTTCGGGATGGGGCACGCCTCGGACTTTGGGATGGGACTCGCCTTGGCTCGACCGGAACGAAAAGTGATCGTGCTCAAAGGCGACGGTGGACTGCTAATGAGCCTCGGATCGCTGGTGACCATGGCCCAGTACGGTCCGGAGAATCTGATCGTGTTGCTGCTTGAGAATCGAACGTACGAAATGGTGGGTGGCCAGCCCTTGCCGGCCAGGGTCGACTTCGTGACATTGGCGAAGGGGGCAGGGATCCAGGGTGGCGGCGCTACGGGGAACGGCAAAGTCGAACGTATCGCTGACCTCGAGACCTTCCAGTCGGAGCTTCCCGGCCTGCTTGACGAACCCGGTCCCCACTTTGTGGTGATGCCAGTTCTCAACACCCATGAGCTTCGGGCAGTGCATCACAGCGATCACGCCGGGCGGATCCGTCGGCTCAGGGATGCCCTGGCCGTGGGAGAACCCGGAGCGACGATCAAGGAGTGACCTGATGGACAATGCGATCGAGCTCCCCGAGGAACTCCAGGACTACATCTTCGCCTCGTCCGAGCCAGTCCATCCGGTCGTGCGTCGCATCATTGCCGAGACCCAGGCCATGCCGGAGCGCTCTATGCAGATCACGCCGGACGAGGCGATTTTCCTACGAGCCATGGTCCGCCTCATTCGCCCAGAAGCAATCCTCGAGATCGGTACTTTCACCGGCCTGTCCTCGCTGATCATGGCTGGCGCCATGGTCGATGGTGGGCGGATGACCTGTCTCGACATCAGCGATGAGTTCACCGCCATCGCTCGTCAGGCCTGGGCAGAGGCGCGGGTTGCCGATCGGATCGATCTCATTATCGGCCCCGCCCTCGAGTCGATTGCCCACCTCGACGGTCCCTTTCAACTCGTCTTCATCGACGCCGACAAAGAAAACTTGCAGGCCTATGTCGAAGCAGTAATTCCCAAGGTGCCGCAAGGCGGCGTCGTCATGGTCGACAACACGTTGTGGAGACGCCAGGTGATCACCGACGATGCGTCACCGTCCACCGTCACCATCCGGGCTTTCAACCAATGGCTCGTCGCCCATCCAGCCTTCGACGTCGAGATGGTTGGCATCGCCGATGGGCTGACTCTGGCCATCAAGAAATAGCTATTTGGTGACGGCGAGGGGGGCCAGGGCGTCGATGTCGGTCACCGTGTCGATGATGACCGGCCGATCCATTTCGAGCGCTCGCTCCAACGCAGGGCCAAAGTCGCCTGGCCGTTCCACTCGTATGCCAACCGCTCCCATGTCCTCGGCGATCTTGGCAAAGTTCAGTTCGGTGAACTTCCAGAGTTCGCCGGCCTGGTCGGTTTGCTCGCCACCGTAGGCGCGGTCGAACCCGCGTTTTGACTGGTTACCCGACGAGTTGTTGTTCACGACGGTGACGGTATTGATCTTCGAACGGACGGCAGTCTCGATATCGCCGATGTGGTAGAGGAATCCGGAATCGCCGGTGAAACAAACCACCGGTCGATCGGGGGCGGCACACTTGGCCCCGAGGCTGGCAGGGAAGGCCCACCCCAGATGGCCCGCGCTGCGAATGTACGTCTGTCCGGCCCGCACGTCGTACATGCCCCCCATCCACATCCCGGCATGGCCCGTGTCGACTACGAACACTCCGTCGTCGGGGACGAGGCTGCTCAGCTCTGAAGCGAGTCGCTCGGGGCGGATGGGTGCTTGGTCGGATGTCAACAATGGCTCGAATTCGGTTCGCCATGCGGCGACCCGGGCCTGGGCGTCGGTAATCCAACCAGCTCTGCGACTGGCCGTCGAAGGGTCAGCCAGTTTGATCATGGCCGCCAGGGTCGTTCTGGCATCGGCCTGGATAGCGACCTCTAGCGGGTAGTTGCGACCGAGAGCTTCGGGATCGATGTCAATCTGCATGGCCCGGCGACCGACCTCGGGGACCTGCCAGAAATGTGTGGTCATCCCGCCGGTTTCGGTTCCGATGAACAACACCAGATCGGCGGACGCTACGACCGAATTGGCCGAGGAACGCGAATAGCTGCCGACGACCCCAACCGACATCGGGTGTGAAGCAGCAATGGTGTCCTTTCCATTGAGGGACGTCGCGACCGGGATCGCCAACGCTTCGGCCAGGGCAACCAACTCGGCGCCGGCCCGTGAATGGCGTACTCCGCCACCGGCGACGATCACGGGACGCTCGGCTGTTTCCAAAGCCCGGACGGCGGCCTGGATGGCGGAGGCGTCTCCGGCCGGACGGAACGGGGGAACGGCCTTGAACAAGTCGTCAACGATGACATCCATGTCGGCTTCGCCAAGATCAATCTGGCCCTCGTTCCCGGCGAATTGCAGATGCACGGGTCCTGGTGATCCGCTTACTGCCACCCGGAACGCTTGGCGAACCATGTCGGGGATTCTTTCGACCTTGTCGACTGTCGCGTTGAACTTGGTCACCGTGTCGAACGAGGGGAGGTCATCGACTTCTTGATAGACCTTGCGGTACTTGTTATTCGGGTCGCGTCCGCCGGTGAAAGCGATGACCGGCGAGTGGGCAAGGTGGGCGTCTCTTAATCCGGCGGCCAGATTCTGGGCGCCGATGACTTGTGCCATGCAGAGGCCCGGTTTGCCGGAGACCCTGGCAAAGCCATCCGCCATGTAGGCGGCCGGTTTTTCACCATGCGGTCGAATACGTTTGATGTCGGTGAGGAATTCCAGTTCTGCCATCGTTCTGCGGAGAACGGCTGGGACGGCGAAGATGTGGGTCACCTCGTAGAGATCGAGCATTCGTGCCAGTACCTGTGCGCCAGTAATCATCTTCTACCTCCTGTGGGCATACTGGCACATTCGGACGGTGTATGGTTCACTTGGTACGACACCGTCTCACAAAATGAGACACTTAGGGAGGATTAACATGTCTGATGGTCCCAACATTGATACCGTTCGTGCCCTCGGTCAGCAGCTATCCAACTGGGGTCGGTGGGGACCCGAAGATGGCAAAGGGACGCTCAACCTCATTCGACCTGAGCACATCACCCACGCCGCTTCGCTGGTCCGATCGGGGAAGGTGATCTCCATGGCGGTCCCGTTCGACGAAGACGGGCCGCAGACTGGTGGACTCGGGCGTTTCAACCCTATCCATCTCATGATCCGCGATGGGGCAGATGCCATTGCCGGAACTTCGATCCGGGACTTCTATGGCGGTGTCGATAAGCACTTTCGTGGCACCGATGACATCATCATCATGCCGCTCCAGTCCGGAACCCAATGGGATGCTCTCGGACACGTCGTGTTCGGCGACATCATCTGGAATGGATACTCCGCCGATCAGGTCAGTAGCAAAGGAGCCATGAAAGGCGCCATCACGGAAGCAGCCGAGGGCATGGTTGGTCGAGGCGTGTTACTCGATGTCGCGGCCGCCCTAGGCGTGGAATGGCTTGAGCCAGGATTCGCGATCGGCGCCGACGAACTTGATCGCGCCGCCGCCTTTGGCAATGTCACCGTTGGCGAGGGCGACTACGTGTTCGTACGCACCGGAGCCATGGCGAAAGTCAAGGCAGATGGAGCTTGGGGCGACTACGCCGGGGGCGATGCTCCGGGGCTAGGACTCAAGAGTGCCGAGTGGGTGCACAGCCGCAATATTGTCGCCGTGGCTACCGACACATGGGGCCTCGAAGTGCGCCCGAACGAGACGGCTGACGTTGCTCAGCCCATGCACATCATCTTCATCGCCCACATGGGGCTTTGGCTCGGTGAGATATTCGACTTCGAAGCCCTCGCCAAGGACTGCGCAGACGATGGCGTGTACGAGTTCATGTTCGCCGGTCCGCCATTGCCGTTCACCCGGGCGGTTGGTTCGCCTCTCAACCCGTTGGCCATCAAGTAGGTGCGCTCGACCGGACCTATCGCGACACTGGCCACCGCGACACTTTCGGTAACTCTGGGTGCTCTACCTATCTTCCTGGTCGGGGCCAATGCCATCTTCATCCGGACCGAGATCGGCTTCGGTGAGACGGCGCTTGGGGCGGCCGCTTCGTTATTTTATCTAGGAGCGGCTGCCTTCTCCGTTCCGGGCGGCCGAATCACCGAGCGCCTTGGTGCGGCCTGGTCGATGGGAATCGCCGCGCTACTGACGCTGGTGTCGGTCGCCGGTATTGCCGGACTGGTCCACGAGTGGTGGTCTCTGGGCCTTTTTCTGATGATCGGCGGCTCGGCGAACGGCCTCTCCTTCCCGGCCTCCGCTTTGGCGCTGGCCGAAGGGATCCCGATCCAACGGCAAGGAATCGCTTTTGGGGTCAAACAGTCTTCGGGGCCCTACGCCACCCTTTTGGCGGGAGCTTCGGTGCCGTTGGTAGCCCTTACCATCGGATGGCGGTGGGCCTTCGTACTTGCCGCGCTGATAACGATCCCGGTGCTGGCCCGTTCGAATGTTGGCTCAAGTCCTAGCCGGGCCGGAAAGCGGCCAACCCGGTCTGTCGACACCCGCTCCCTGTGGATCCTGTCGATGGGCGCCTTTTCTATCGTTGTTGCGACCAGTTCTTTCGGGGCCTTCTATGTTGAGTCATCGGTGGTCAGGGGGATTACGCCGGCATTGGCCGGGACCCTGTTGGCGGTTGGAAGTGCACTTGGCGTTGTCACCAGGATCGTCTGGGGCGGTATCGCTGATCGTCAACGTGAGTGGCACTTTCCGATGATCACGGCGTTTCTCCTGATCGGAGCGATCGGGTTCTCGCTTATGGGGCGAATCTCCGGTGGCACCCAGCTGTTCTTCTTGACCGTGCTCATCTACGCGACCGGATGGGCGTGGCCGAGCGTGCTCAGCTTTGCCGTGGTGCAACGGCAACCCCAGGCCCCGGCGGTCGCATCGGGCATCATCGGGACCGGGCAGTACGGGGGTGGCATCATCGGACCGATCGGGTTCGGGTTTCTGGTCGAGCGGTTCAGCTATCAGGTGGCGTGGCAATACGCCGGTGTGATGGCACTGGTGGCGGCCGGCTTCATGTTCGTCGGTGGGCGCGGCCTGAGCCGATGAGGAAAGCCTTATTGCGCTTTCCGATCTTGACCGCGGTGCTGTTCTCGGTCGTTGCCTCGTATCCGCTGTTCCTGGCGAGTGCCTACGCCGTTCGTATCCAGGAATCCTTTGGTGTTTCAAAAAGCCAATGGGGATGGGCGGCGGCCGCCTACTTCGCCGCCGGATCGCTTGGATCATTCCAACTTGGAAAACTCGTCGATCGTTTCGGCACCCGATTCGGCGGGTTGGTTGCTTCCGTCGGAGGAGCCGCGTCGTTGTTGATCATCGGAGTCACCACCCGCCACTGGGCGGTCGTTGTACTGGCACTGGCACTCACCGGCTTCAGCAACGTGGCCGGTCAGCTGGCCGGTAATCGGATCATCGGGGCGTATGTGGAAACCGGACGGCAAGGTGTCGGGTTTGGCGCGAAACAAGCGGCAGTCCCGCTTGGGGCCCTTGTCGCCGGGTTGGTGGCGACGTTCGCGGTGACCGCCGGCGTCGAGTGGCGTACCGTATTCCTGCTGTCTGTCATTGGTTCGTTGGGGCTTGCCGTCGTTGCTCCCGAGTTCGGAGCGGTCCTGCCCGAAGATCGGCGGTCCACGACCGGGGTTGGTGCCGATGCCCGATGCTTGATCGCCCTGAGTGTCGCCGGAGCCCTGTTTGGGGCCACCGGCAACGCGCTGGCGGTTCTCGTGGTCGACGCCTTCGAGACGGTCGGCTATTCCCAGTCGGTGGCGGCCAGCGTGTTGGCGTTCGGGAGTGCCGCGGCGGTCGTTGGCCGGGTCTTGGCTGGTTGGATCGTCGACCGGCGAGGCACCAGTGGATTCTCAGAGCTCATCGCCATCGTTGTACTAGGTGTGGTTGGTTTCACAACCCTGGCGCTCGCCGGTACTTCGGTGCCCCTGCTCGTGGTCGGCGTAGCGCTTGGTTTTGCTGCCGGGTGGGGCTGGCCGGCGATCATCTACCTGGTGACCGCTCGTAATTCGACCGCCCCTCCGGCCACCAGCACCGGGTTCGTGATCACGGGAGTCTTCTTCGGAGCCGTGATTGGCCCGCCGCTGTTGGCCACGATTGCTGAGCGAGTCAGCTATCCGGCGGCCTGGGCGACTGCCGCCTTGATGGCGGCAGCGGGCATTGTCGGGATAGTTCTTAGTCGGGCTTGGTCGGTTGTTCAGCCGGCCTGAGCCGGTCCAACCTGGATGGCGTCAAGCGATAAATCGTTCGAGGATCCGCCGACGGAATGACAGGTTCTCGTGAATCGGGGTGTGGATGAGCAACGTCGGGCAGTCGACCTGTTCGGCGATTCGATCTGCGAGATCGGTGACGAGGTGAAATCGATGAGATGGGGCCCCCATGAGCACCAGGTTGGCTCCCCGAGAAAGCCGCGAAACCGTTTGGACGAGGTCGTTCGCTGCTTCGACAACGGAGACGGCTGGCACATCAAGAATCTCTATCAACCGACGGTGGTAGTTCTCGATGGAGGCGATTTGCTCGGGGGAGGCTTCCCCCTGGACCACATGGATGAGGCGGAGAGTGGCGTTCTCCCGCCGGGCGATCCGGGAAGCCAGGTTGAGTTTGAGCGGGTCGTAGGGTCCGCCCGTTCCGAGGACACAGATGGTGTCCATTCCCGTGGGGGGTCGGTTGCGAATGAACGCCGAGTCGCTTGGTAAATGCTCACGTAGCCAGCGCCAGTCGCGAATGATCGATTTGGTGGCTGCCAGCTCTTGGGGAAGGTCGGCCAAGACCAGATCGACGGCGGTGCGTGAGACATAACGATGTACCTCGCCCCGTGGGTTGGCTTCGGGTGCATACTCCACGGTGACCGTGATGTCGCGCCCTGCCATTTCGGCAATGTCGTCAATGGAGGGCACGACGTTTTCGAGTTTGGCGTCGAGATGCAGCACATGCAGTTGGCCCCCAGGGGCCACCAGGTTGGATGCCAATCGGATGAGGCTCTGAGCCCGTTCGGCTCTGGCGGGCCGACGCAGGGCAACGAGCACATGCTGAAGTCCGGCGGATGACACCGCTTGTGAGGTTTCGGCGACCAGTCGGTCCTGGCTGCGGAGACGGAGCGCGTCGCGTGCGGCGGACTCTCGAGACGCCCGAGCCTGGCCGAATCCCCGGTACCAGAGGATCCCCGCCACGATGAAGCCAATGGCGCCGACCGCCGGGATGACCCCGATTTGGGTAAGGAGGACGAGGGCGCCGACGATCCCAAACCACTGCATCCACGGGTATAGCGGGGAGCGGAACGTGGGTTGGTACCAGGCGGGGTGGCTTTCCCGGAATGCGATGAGCGCCAGGTTTTCAAACGCAAATACGAGCAACAGAAAAGCCGATGCCAGCTTGGCGAGTTCGAGGATGGGCACCGTGGCAACCAGAAGCCCCATGACGAGGCCAGTGATCATGATGGATGAAGTCGGAGCACCAGACTTCTTGCCTACGTTGGCGAGGAAGGCAGGGGCGAGCTGGTTGCGGGCCATGGCGAATGGGTACCGGGCCGAGGCGACCAGGCCGGCATTACTCATCGAGATCAACGCGATGATGGCGGTCCAGGATACGATCTCAAGAGCGACGGTCCCTCCGAATGCCTCGGCGGCCGCCGCCGCCGGGGCCGCGGTCTTGGCCAGGATTTCGGGTGGGGTCACTCCGACAATGACGGCGACGACGGCCGGGTAGAGCAGGATCATCAGTGCGATCGATATGAACATTCCCTTCGGAATGGTCTTTCCCGGATCGCGAACTTCCTCGGCGATCGAGGCAATCTTGGTGACCCCGGCATAGGAAACGAATACGACGGCCGCCGCCTTCAGCAGGCCAATTTCTCCGTGGGTGACGAATGGTTCGAAGGCGGATGCCCTGATGTCGGGCAGGCCGAAGCCTACGAACCCGACCAGCACCGCCACGACAATCGTCACGAGAATGGTCTGGAACTTCACCGATTGTTTGACACCGAGCAAGTTCAACCCGATCAGCAAAGCGGCGATCGCCAACCCAACTGCCTTCGCAGGCACATCGAAGAACAGTGACATGTAAGCACCGAGTCCGACGAGAGCGAAGGCCGCTTTGAAGACCATGGAGAACCACACCCCGAACCCGGCGATCGTCCCGAGGAGCGGCCCCATCGCTCGATCAATGAAGAGGTACGTGCCGCCGGCACTGGGCATGGCTGTCGACATCTCGGCCTTCGAGAAAACCGCTGGTAGAACTACGACCCCGGCAATGACGTAGGCGATGACGGCAGCTGGTCCGGTGATCTTGAATGCCAGGCTCGGCAGGACGAAGATACCCGACCCCATCATGGCTCCGATGGAAAGGGTCAGGACTCCTACCAGCCCCAGGGTCCGACTCAGTGAGTCGTGTCCGGATGGCTGGGGGTTGTTGTGGTCAGTCAGGATGGTTGGACACTACCTGTCGATCGCCTTGCCATGTGAGGATCAGATCGTCTGATTCTTGTGCCTGACCTTGAAATTCGTCCGGCGCGGCCGATCGGCTTGCGGGCGCTACGGAGTTGCACGCGGCCACAGCAGAGTTTCGGGTCTCTTTTGAGGTAGCGACTCCCTACCTGCCGAGGGCCCGATACAGGAACGCCGCCATCTGGGCGCGAGTCACCGGATTCGTCGGACCGAATGTCGTTGCCGACGTACCCTGGGTAATACCGCGCGAATACAACCATTCGATATCCGCCTCGAACACCGAGCCGTCATCATCGGCAAAATCGATAGCCGCACGAGCCTCAGGTAAGTCAGGCAGTGCCCGATGCAAGAACGCTGCCATCTGACCGCGCGTCACGGTGTTGTCCGGGCAGAATCGATCGTTGTCAGGCGGGTTGCATCCCAGGGTCACCCCGGCAGTTGCCAGGCGATCGATGTCATGTTCAAAGATCGAAGTGTCGTCGTCGATGAAACGGTCGGTTGTTCCTCCGGCGGGATAGTCCAGGGCCCGGGAGAGCAATGCGGCCATCTGCCCTCGAGTCAGTGAGAGCGAGGGGCAGAACAAGTCATTGGCGGGAGGATTGCATCCCAACGTGATCCCCTCCCGAGCAAGCCAAATGACCTCGTTCTCGAACAGGTAGCCATCTGGGACATCCCAGAACCCCGAGCCGGGAAGTACCTCAAACCGGGTCGTGGTGCGGGCATCCTCGACGTCGAGGATGCCCGGTGCAGGCAGGGCGCCTTCCGTGAAGGAACTGAGAGCGTTCCACAACATCCAACCGACCCGCCGATCGTCGGCTGCCTGGATCTCGGCATTCACCTGCGAGGCCGAGTAGTAGAAATCCTGGATCCAGGGTCGAAGCACCGCCGGGGCGCCGTCGATGCGGGCCTGCCCATCGGCCAGAGCCCGGGTCACCACCTCGTACGGGTGCGCGTTCGGATCCGAGAAGCCGAACCAACCGGTGGAATAGTGGCTCGGGTACAGCATGGGCGAGAGAACATCGGCCACTTGAGCGAGGTCCTCGAGTTGTTGACCGATTCCACCGTCGCCGGACGTAGAAGTGATGAATCCGAAGATGTCTGCGGCGACGGCACACCCGGCGGGGTGCAACCGAGCCGCCGCCTCGGCCAGGAATCCGGTGATGGCCTCTTTCCGGCCTGTTTCGGTCGTCGGGCCGTCAAAGCGTGCCGTCGAAGGGTACCCATCCGGGAACCGCACATAGTCGAACTGCACTTCGTCGACCCCCATCGCACATGCGTCCTCGGCCAGACTGAGGGCGTATCCGCGGGCATCGGGATCCCACGGATCGAGGAACCATTGGCCCCCTTTGCTGTAGGGACCAGCCGTGGCCGTGTTCCACACGGCCCAGGAGGTTTCGGCCCGTGCCGCGATGGGGTCCTGAAACGCCACCACGCGCACGATCACATAGAGCCCGGCGTCATGGGCGGCCTCGGCTCGGGCCGACAGGTCGAACAGCGGAGTGGATGCCCCTACTGTGGCCGCCACCCCGGATGGGGTCAACGAGAACACTCTTCCCGATTCGTCTTTGAGATCGATGACCAGCGCGTTGACGGCGCTATTGGCGGCGATGGCCAGCATCGATGACCACCGATTGGCGGCCGCGTCGCCCGTCACGTGCAATGCGAACACGGGACGCGGAGCGAGGGTGACCGTCAACCGACCGGGAGTACCTTCCCAGGTGTACACAGCCGGTAGGTAGGCAGGTGCCTCAACCCGCACCGCTCCTGGACCGGTCGCCAGAAACGCGCCATCTTCGGAGGCGGTCAGGGCGACCCCGTTCAGTGTGACCCGAGCCGAGGTAATGGGGGCAGCGGAGTCCGTTTGCACCACGATCCGGAGGAACTCGGCACCTTCGACGGCACCCACCGGAGCGACCAGAGCCGCCACGAGCGTTAACCCGACGAAGGACGCGGTCCACCTGGTGCAGTTCATCTGGTAATCCTAGATTTCCTAGATCTCCTGCCGGGCGTGCTCGGAGACCAAACCACTCGAGCAGCGTGGGCAGCAAAGACTCCGCCATCGGTTGCGATCCTGACTCTTTGGGGATCGGATAGTCTGATTTCTGTGCCTGACCTTGACATTCATCCGGTCACCGCCGATAGGCGGACTGATCTGCTGGTGCTGTTTGGCGAAAACGGGGCGTACTCGAACTGTTGGTGTACCTGGTTTCTGCTTACGAACAAGCAGTTCAATGAAACCGCTCCCGACGACCGGAGGGCCATTCTCCTCGCGCAAGTCGACGACGGTCTTGAGCCAGGTCTTTTGGCTTATCGCGGCGGCGTGCCGGTTGGCTGGTGCGCAGTCGGTCCCCGGGAACGCTACGCCCGGATGAACGCTCCCCGGGCCATCAGCCACAAACCAATCGACGACCAACCGGCCTGGGTGGTCAGCTGCTTTTACATCGACAAGGCGCACCGGAACACCGGCGTGGCGACGGCGCTGCTCGAAGCCACAATCGACCATGCTCGGAACCATGGCGCCCGCTTGTTGGAAGGCTTTCCGTGGGACAAGCCCATGAAGGACGACGCCTGGGGAACCATGTTTGTCGGCAGTCTTACGATGTTCGAGAAGGCTGGCTTCGACCTGGTCGAACATCGCGGCAACCGGGCGGTCGTGCGTCGACCGATCTAGCTCCGGCAGGGGCTAGGGCCACAGTCTGGTGGGATCGGTAGGCAGGCTCGGCTCGACCACGTCGCCCGTCGACGTCAGCGTTCCGATCAAGTCGAACCAAACCGGGCCCCCGGTAGCCATCATCTCGGTACACCCTGAGCATTCCAGGTCGATGATCCAGACCGTTTGCGGCGGTAAGCCCGGTTCCTGTGGCACTGCGCTCAGAATCAAGCGGCGTCCGTCGAAGTCGTGAATCTCCACAAACGGTCGGTCGGTGGTCCCTACAGGAACTCTAAGCAGTTCGGTCCCGTCGTCGGCAGTCACAAGAAGCTCCGGCAGGTCGTAGGGCGGGATCGGCTCGCCGCCTTCGCCCAACTGAACGTTGCTCCAGTCCGGCGGGGCGATGGTGGCCGTCCTTCCGCCCGCCGAGAATGTGAGCCCATCGAGCGTACGAGCGAGCGTGGGTGGGTCTGTCAGGGTGCCGGACTCAAGCTCGAACCAGATGATGGTGTTCACGCTTCGGGCTAACCGAGCACCAACCACGTAACCATTGTTCTTCTTGACCACCTCGACGATCTCCGCGATGGCTTGGCTGGGTAGCGTCGGGAAAGACTCACCTCCGGGTCGCATCCACCGAAGTAGTCCATCGTCGCCGAAGGTCACGACACCCCCATCTTCGTCCCAGGCCGATGGTCGCCCGAGGAACGCGTAGGTCCCTCGAGCGAGAACGGTGCCCTCTGGCGACCTGATGGTTTGGTGGTCCACGGCGATCCAATCAACGTTTTTTATGGTGAATGGCGGGAGTGGATAGAGCGTCTCCAGGGATGCAACCGAGATGAATGTAAACGACTCGTCATTGCCGCCTAGCCCGAATAGTGCTTGGTCTGTGGTGGAGATCGTGGTGGGCCCGGGCATGAACGGTCCAAAAACGCGGTCAAGCCAGAATCCCATCGGAGGCACACCCGGTTGGAGGACCGCGACGAGTACCCGGCCCACTTCTGATGATGGGTCAGCGACTGCAGTGACGAGAAGACCATCAAGAAACGGATCAGCTGACACGACGGTCAGGTCCTTTGGCAGCTCCCATTGGATACCGCTTCCATCGGCTCCGATGAGGCGGGCGAAGTATTCGGTGATCCCTACCGACCGTCCGTCTGGCAGAGGCCGCGATTCCATTCGGCGACCGGACACGTCTTGCGTTCCATTCAAGTTGGCAATCGGGAACCACTGCACCTCGGCAAATCCAGAGTCCTCAGGGAAGAAATTGCGTGCCCCCCGCCAGATCACGTTGTCTCCGTCTAGCGCCAATTGCGGGCCTTCGCCCCAATCCACGCCGAGAGGCATGGACCAGCGCAACGATCCGTCTGCCGCGTAGAGTCGCAGTACTGAACTGCCCGTGTCGTCGGTCCCGGCGATCGCTAACCCCTCGGACGTGGCAATGAAGGCCAGACCATTCATGTCGTCCCAGGCGATGAGTTCCCTGGTCCCATCCGTGACGGACAACACCCGGTTGGGTCTGAGGACAAGCAACTCGCCGTTGGCTCCCTCCACGATGCAGCAGTCGGTCGCTGGGTTGACCGTTTCGACAGGCAGCGGGAGGATTGAATCGGTGTGGTCATCGAAGCCAATCAGATCGGAATCGGTCACGACCACAGTCTGGAAGACGTTCGGTAGGGCAGTCGATGTCTGCGTGTTGCCGACACTGGTGGCGGTTGGACTGGTCGCGACCGGGGATGTCTGTACAGGTGGTGGCGTCAGAACTGCAATCACCATCCAGGTGGCGGCCACGCCGAGGATCGGGACGAGAACACCGACAGTTCGACGATGCTTTCTGACTTCCTTGATCGGAACAACCGGCATCTCTTGTGCGGCGTTGCGAGCTTGGCGGGCGGCATTTTGTGCGAGATCTTCAAGTTTCATAACACCATCTCCAGCGTTTTAGCGAGCGATACCCTGGCCTGAGCGAGCGAGTTCTTGACGGTGCTCTGAGTGATTCCCAGCAGAGCGGCGATGTCGGCCGTGGCCATGTCCTCCAGGTAGTGGAACGCCACGACTTCACGCTGGCGGCGGGGGAGGGATCGAACCGCCGCCCAGAACTTCTCGTTATGTGGTTCCAATTCGGGGAAAGCACTGACGTTCATCCCGGCGAAGCGGGCCAGAGCCCGGGCCTCGGCTCCGAGACGTCGGATCCGGGATCGACCGAGGTTCATGGCGACCACCCTGACCCAACCTCCGGGGCGGTCATAGCGGGCGACCTCGTCCCAATTACGGTGCGCCCGGAGGAACGCCTCCTGGGCGATGTCCTCGGCGCCGTTCCGGCTCCCGCTGAGTGTGTACACCAGACCGACCACGGCCGGATTGTGCTCGCGGTAGAAAGGCTCGAACGCGAGGACAATGGGTTGCGGATCTGAGTCCGTCCGGTTCACGTCACTCCTTGTGCGCATGACAGTACGACGCTCAACGCCACCCTGGTGGTCTATCCCGGAAGTGGGGCAGTTGGCGTTTCCTCAAGGCGACCAAACCTCCACCCCATCTCCGCACCGCGTTCATCGGATCTCCACATTTGATCGACATGCTGTGTCTATCGAATCAGATGAAAGGAGATTTCGATGACTGTTATGCGAAGGAGCCCATTCGGGATATTGATCCTGGTGGGGCTGGGTGTTTTGCTTGGTGCCACATTGTCTGGCGGTTCGGCCGCTACGGCCGGTTGGTTGGCAGCCCCGTTCCTGGTGTTCGGTCTGATATTCAAGATCCTGTTCTTTTTCCTGCTGTTCGGCTTCATCGCCAAGGCCTTCGGTGGTCATCGCCGTTGGGAAAAGGCGACAGGACCTTGGTCCGAAGAAGCCCGCCAGCACTGGCAAAAGCGCCATGAAGCAACTGCAGGTGATGAACCCCGATCATCCACTGATCGGTTCGAGGAATGGCACCGGATGGCCCATGCCCGGGAGGAAGTTGACGATCACGTCCCGCCCGTCGAGGACTGATCGGCGAGAATGCCCTTATGAAGACTATCCTCGTCGTAGATGACGAACTGAAGATCACCCGCCTGTTGCGCGATTACTTGCAGCAGGCGGGCTTCAGTGTGCTGACTGCAGCCGATGGGCCGTCGGCCCTGGCAGTCGCCAGGCGGGAGCACCCTGACATGATCGTGCTCGACCTCGGGTTGCCCGGATTAGACGGCCTTGACGTCACCCGGGCACTGCGTACAACGTCTGACGTCCCCATCATCATGCTCACCGCCCGCGCCGACGAGTCCGACCGAATCGTCGGGCTCGAGCTCGGTGCCGATGACTATCTCGTCAAGCCGTTCAGCCCGAAGGAGCTGGTGGCCCGAGTCCGGGCGGTCTTACGGCGCGTCGATGCCTCCGTGGAAACTCCCGACATCGTGCGAGCCCCCGGCCTGTCCATTGACACGGCACGTCGAGCGGTGATTATCGACGACGAGGTGGTCGACCTCACGCCGACCGAGTACGACCTGCTCCTGCATTTCGCCAGGTCTCCAGGACGGGTGTTCACACGCTCACAACTCCTCGACGCCATTCATGGAGTCGCCTTCGAGTCGTATGAGCGAGCCATCGATGCGCACATCAAGAATCTTCGTCGCAAGGTTGAATCTGACCCGACCCATCCGAAGCATCTACTGACCGTCTACGGGGTGGGATACAAGTATGCCGATGCGTAGACACGGTCACGGCCCCAATTGGTGGCCAGAAGGGGAGCAATGGCCACCGAAAGGTGGACCCGGGCAAGAGGCGTGGTCGGGCGCCGGTCGCAAAATGCTTGGCGCCGCTATCGCCTTCCTTACGTTCATCACATTCGTGGCGGTCCTGGTTGGCACGGTTATTGCGACGGTAATGAGCGGCGTATCAGCGGGATCAAAGTGGCCGACCGTGGTGGGGACCGTGATCCTGGCCTTCTTCGGCTTGAACATCATGAAGCGCATCTTTCGGCGGACCTGGCGACCGGTCCGCTCGCTCATTGACACGGCCGGCCGACTAGCCGATGGCGATTATTCCGCCCGGGCTGATGTGCGGTCGTCGCCGAGCATGCGAGCGGTGGGGTCGTCGTTCAACACGATGGCCGAGCGCCTTGAAACAGCCGACGAACAGCGCCGCCGCCTCATGTCAGACCTCGGACACGAACTTCGTACCCCGTTAGCAATCATCCGCGGCGAGATCGAAGCCGTGATCGACGGCGTAAGGGATGGCGGACCAGAACACATGGCATCGCTACTCGACGAGGTGGCAGTCATGGAACGCCTCATCGAGGACTTACGGGTTTTGTCGATGTCGGAGGCTGGCAAGCTGGAGCTGCAGACCGAACTTGGTGATTTGCTGTCGATCGTTAACGAGGTGGCGTCCTCTTATCGACCAACGGCCGCCGCCTCCGGGGTCGAGATTTTGGTTGCCGCCCCGGACGGCCCGCCTCCGGTCGAGCTCGATCCGGTCCGGATCCGTCAGGCACTCACCAACCTGGTGGTCAATGCGCTCCGAGCGATGCCTTCCGGTGGCACGCTCACCATTGAACTGCACGTCGAACCCGTGCGGATGACTGTCGACGTCACTGACACCGGAGCCGGCATCAGCCCTGAGCTCTTGCCGCATGTATTCGATCGCTTCACCAAATCCGACGATTCCGGCGGCAGCGGCCTTGGCCTCTCGATTGCGCGGAGCTTCGTCACGGCACACGGTGGTGACCTGGAGATCGTCAGTACTGGTCCCTCGGGTACAAGGGTCTCGCTCTCTTTGCCTCGGTGAACCGGCGCGCTGTGTGAGAGCTTGGCCGTGTTCTCCAGTCGGGTGGCCTAGGTCTCAACCTCCTGCGAGACGTCCGTCGGGTCGCTGATCCGATACAAGGTGATCGGGCGCTGGACGCCTTTGAGGTTACGCTCCCCGGCTGACTCGGCGGTAACGAGTCCGGACGGGAGCAATGCGAGAGTGCGGTCGGAGACGAGGATTTCTCCGGGGCCGGCATCGTCAGCCAGCCGCGATGCAAGGTTAACGTGGTTGCCCATCACCGTGTAGTCCATTCGAGTGGGAGATCCGATGTTGCCGACCGTCACGAACCCGGTGGAAATACCGATACCGGCGCTGATCTTCGTCAGAGCGGCGTCGGCCATCTCCTCGCGTAGTTCCGCCAGTTCCTTTTGCATGTCGAGTGCCATGCGTACGGCCCGTTCGGCATGGTCCTCCTGGGGGAGGGGGTCGTTGAAGAAGATCATCAACGCATCACCGATGTACTTGTCCAACGTTCCCTCGTACCGGAAGACCACGTCGGTCATGGCGGTTAGGAACCGGTTGAGACTCCCGATCATTTCCTCAGGCTCAGACTGCTCAGATAGCGCCGTAAACCCACGGACGTCGGCGAACACGATGGTGAGTTCTTGCCGCCGGGACTCTCCGATGCCGCTCCGGCCGGCGACGATCGCTTCGGCCACCTGAGGTGACAGGTATCGGCGAAGCAAAGAGGTGTGCTCAAGCAAAGCCACTTGTTCATCCACGGTCGTCTGGAGGTCGCGGTTGACTGTCTCAAGTCGTCCGTAGAGCGTTTCCAGCTGTTCGCTGGCCCGGTTGACGTTCTCCGAAAGTTTGCCGAACTCGTCCCGATTGGGGACGTCGATGCGGGCGGTGAAGTCGCCGCTGGCAAGGGTGTCGAGGGCTTCGTCGATTTTGCGAACCGGGCCGATGACCGTCCAGGAAATGATCGCCCCAACTGCCAATGCCCCGAGAAGGCTCATGGCTGAGAAAGCTCCCAGTGCCACGGTCAAGAATTGTGTGTCGCCCGAGAAGTCGAAAAGCACCCCCTCTACGAGCTTGTCAGTGTCGCGGATGAACGCATTGAGCGAGTCTTCGAGGTCGTGGCTGATCTCGTGTTCCGACTGAATGTGGGCCAGAGTTGCTTCCTGGGTGTCCTGCTGCTGAATCGCCCCGACTCGCTCGCCGGCGGCCTTGTATCGCACGTTGATCGATCTGAGGCTATCAAATAACGCCTGGTGATCCCCGATGGCGTTTGACTCGGTTTCGTCGAGAAGCGTTTGAAAGTTGGCTTTGGCCGTCACGATTTTTTCGGTCCAGACCGGGTCGCCAGTCAGCAGGGCCATTGTCCGAAAGTGCGATTGAGAAGTAATGCTGTACAGCATTTTGTTGGCGTTGTTTGACTGTTCATGAAGGGCGGCTACTTCTTGGACTTGATCGTGCATGCGGTTCACTGCCAGCAACCCGACAACTCCGAGGGCAAGCATGAGTACCGATATACCAAGAAAGCCTGCCAGCAGTTTTGTCTCAAGCCGAGCCTGGATCTTGGCGACGAAGTGGACGAACGGTCTCAGCAGCACCGGAACCGTGTCGCCGCGCCTGTGACCGTCTCGCCGCGATGATCCGTCCGGTTTCGGTGGCGTGACGGTTGCGGTCATCGTTCTCCCAATGCGCGTTCTGTAAATGTACGCAGTTTCGAAAGATCATGGCGGGCAGTTTCCGGAGGTTTGTTTAACACGTGGGCAGGGTTCGGCCGTTCTTGGTGTGCGTTGCGTTTAGCCGCCGACGACGCCGGCGACTCCGAGCAGGACTACTCCGATCCCAACTGCCTGCATCCTGGTCACTGGATCCCGATAGACGAACCGGCCGATTGCCACGCTGGCGGCGGGGAACATGGAGGCTGTCACGACGGCAGGTGGCGCGTCGGTCTGGACCCCGATGAGAAAGAATATGGTCGTGAGTCCTGCGAATACCCCTGCAGTCACCGCACTGAGCCGCACCCCCTTGGGAGGGATGACCGGTGCGGACACGCCGCGTGCGACGACAACCATGAGCAGGAAAGCAATGACCCGTTGGCTCACGGCCGGCCAAGCCCCACTTTCGGAGGACGCTCCGATGATGACACTCAGCCCGAAGCCGTAACCGAGTCCTGAGGCGAATCCCCAGGTGAGCCCGGTTCGGACAAAGGCTGCCCGGCCCTTGGGCTTGCCGGCAGTGATGATCGCCAATCCAGCAAAGGCGATGATCGCCCCGCCCAAGGCGAGGGGCGACGGGCGGGCGCCGGTCACCAATGTGTACCCGTAGGGGATGACCGCCGACATGACACCTACCAGTGGAGCCACCACGGTTGAAGACGATCGAGCGATACCGCCGTAGTAAAGCGCCAGGCCGGCCCCCATTCCCAGACCGGAAAGTGCGCCGATGACAAGGTCTCGCCACCCGAACGAGCTCGCAACGAGAACCATCGAACCGAGCGCCGAGAAGATGGCCACAAACTGCATGGTTGCTGCCGCAGTGGTGGCACTCGAAGCCCCGACCACCCGACGACCAAACAGATCTGCAAAACCAATGAGCAGGGCGCTGATCGACCCGAAGAGCGCCCCCACTAATTGCCACCGGCTTTGAACATCCGGCGAGGATAGGCTCGGCTTGTTCACGAACAGACACTCACTGGCCAACGCCCGATTTAGTGGGCCCGTATATTTTGCCGATGAATTCGGCCCCGGTCTTTGCTGCATGGCGCAGGCGTCTTAAGCATTTCGGGACAAGGCGCTACTGCGCAGTGTGCGAAACGAGTTCACGGGAGTTCTTGGAGTTCGGGGTTGTTGCCAGAACCGATGCGCGCTGCCCTCATTGTGGAGCTCTTGAACGCCATCGGCTTTTGATTCTTTTTCTCCGACAGATGACCGATCTATTCGACGGGAAGCCGAAGCGGTTTCTGCATGTCGCCCCCGAAAAGGCCTTCATCCCCATATTCTCCAGGGCGATTGGAGGGGGATATCTGACCGCCGATCTGCTCGACGACAGTGTGATGGAGAAGATGGATGTCACGGACATCGGGTATCCCGACGAGATCTTTGATGTGATCTACTGCAGCCACGTGCTGGAACACGTTGCCGACGATCGGAAGGCCATGGCCGAATTCCGGCGAGTTCTCAAGAACGATGGATGGGCCATTTTGAATGTGCCGATTGGCAAGAACCCAACGGTTGAGGACCCAACGGTGACCGACCCTGTCGAACGATTAAGGCGATTTGGCCAGAAGGACCACGTTCGTGTGTACGGACCTAACTATGTCGATCGACCAGTAGAGGCTGGATTCAGAGTCGAACGTTTCAACGCTCGTGACTTGCTCGACGAACCGGAACTTGAGACGCTAGCGGGGACGTGCAGGCCATCAGGTCGGCATGCTTCTCGCAACCGTGGGTCATCGGGGGGTGCTGGTGATTTGGTCGCCGTTCCTCAATCCTCCCCACCAGACGGTGGCTCGGCGGCCGGGGCCGCCTCGGAAGGGATCCATAGGACCGTGTCTCCCAGCCGGGTCTTGTCGATCAGAGGCGGCCGCTGCTCGTCGGTGGCTATCAGCAAATTTTTGCCCCGAGCCACAAAGAGCATGCGCCCGTCCGTGCCGAGCTGGGCTTTGAGGTCGGCAACCGTGAATTTCTCGGTGAGGCTCGTTTGGCGAATCTTCACGCCGCGCCTGAGGCGGTCACGAAGCTCGCCATATGTCAGTGCCGAATCAAACAGTGAGCGCCCGCCGATGTCGGCGGCCACGCTTTCGAGGCCGGGTCCTGGTCTGGCGGCGGTCAACTGGTAGGTCTCCGCCGCACCGAAAAGTTGGGCGAAACTCCGAGCGGCCAGCGTGTTCACCTCGTCATTTGGTGTCAGTGCGAGGAGGCGACCGAGGCCTGACATTTCCAGATCCCACGGAAGCTCGTGTCCGATCAGGTTGCCGTAGTAGGTCCGGAAGCCTTGCTGTCTGAGTCGTGCCTCATCACCGTGGTTGGTTGACGAGAACAGAACCGGGATCTCGAGCTCGAACAGGCTGCGCCCGATCGCCTCTTCTACAGGGCCTGCCCCAAGGATGAGAACACCCTGGCTCGATTTTTCTGCCAACCCGAAACGGTGGGCGATAGGCCCGGCGCCGAAGCCATAAACGATGACGGTCCCGACGATGACGGCGAACGTCACCGGGGTGAGCAGTTCGGCGCCGGCTACGCCGGCATGCTCGAGCTCCAGGGCGAAGACTGAGGCCACGGCAGCCGCCACAATTCCCCGCGGGGCGACAGAGGCCAAGAAGATGCGTTCCGCCTTGGTCAATCCGGACCGCCACGTGGCGACAGCCACACTGATCGGGCGGGCTACGAGGACCAGCACGGCGATGACGCCGCCTACTCCCCACGAGATCGAGCCAAGCTGATCGCGACTGAGGCGGGCACTCAAAAGGATAAAGAGGATTCCGACAAGGAGCAGCTGAAGCTTCTCGGAGAAGTCGATGAGTGGCTCGGTGCGGACCTTCGAATTATTGGCGAGAACAAATCCGAGAACGGGTGTGGCAAGTAGCCCCGACTCGGGAGCAAAGGCATGGGCAACGGCGAAAGCGAGCAGCGCCGCCGACATGCCAACCAATGGCACGAGCCGCTCAGGTACCAGGTGCCGTTGGATCACGAAGCCGGTCGGAAGCGCGACGACAAGACCCGCGCCAAGTCCTGCGCCGATGAACAGGAGCGCACCGGTAACCAGCTGGCCCGGGGCCTGCTCGGCTCCCAACAGGATGATCTCAAACGTGAGGGCCGCCAGCATCGCTCCGATGGGGTCGATGACGATGCTCTCCCATTTGAGGATGGAGGTCACCGTGCGGGTCGGGCGGACGTGATGGAGGATCGGGCCGATGACAGTCGGGCCGGATACGATCAGAATGGCTCCGAGCAAGACGGCTATAGACCGTGGCACGCCGAGGAACAAGCTGGCCGAGACGCTTCCGATCAACCAGGTGATGAGCACACCGACTGTGACGAGTAGCCAGAGCACCAGTGGATTGCGCCTCGCTTCGTGGAGTCGAAGGCTTAGCCCGCCCTCGAACAGGATGAGGCCCACCGCCAGCGACACGAATGGCGTCAAGAGATCGCCTGCCATTGCGTCGGGATCGATGAGCAGCAGGCCGGGACCCACGATGACTCCGGTTGCGAGCAAAGCCACGATCGACGGAATGTTGAGTCGGGAGGCAATGTATGCAGCGGCCACGGCGAGAATTACCACACCGGCCAGTGCATTAAGAGGGTCTTCAAAGATCGCCGCTAACGGAGTCATGGCAGCCAGGCTAGCCAGGGCGGGGCGTATCGAGAATCGCAGTCAGTCGGGAAGTTTCGGCACTTCAAAACCGGTGTGGCGCCCGAGAAGCGAGGCACGGGTGATCGCTTTTGTGCCGTATCGCTCTCGTAGATCGTCCAATGCGTGGTCGAGTTGGCCGGTTTGGCAGATCTCGGCTAGTGGCAACGTCAGCTGAACGACTTTGTCGTCCGATAGGTTGGCGACCGAGAGGCCGATCAGCGTCAGCCCTTTTGATCGGATGGTCGGTTCGGCCTCGTGGAGGAGTTCGAGGGCGATGGCGGCGATGGGTTCGGTGGCACCGGTAGCCCATCGCAGGCTGCGAGACCGGGTTGCCCTGGTGAAATCGTCGTAGCGGAGACGCAGTACGACTGTTCTGGCTACCCGATGGCCTGAGCGAAGCCGACGCATAACCCGGTCAACAATCCCGAGCAACAGTGACTCGATCTCTTGTGGGGTTTTGCGAGACCGTCCCAGCGCCTGCTGGGAGCCGACCGATCCGCGGCGCTTGCCTGTCTCCACCGGACGAGGGTCCTGGTGATGAGCCAGCGCGTACAGGTGATGCCCGGCGGCCTTGCCCAGGATTGATGTGAGGTTGTCCCGGCTGACCAATGCGACATCGCCGACGGTTATAAACCCGCAGTTGTTGAGTTTCTCGGATGTCACTTTGCCGACCCCCCACAGAGCTCGGACCGGCAACGGGTAGAGAAACTCGGTCTCCATGTCGGGAGGCACCACGAGCAAACCGTCTGGCTTGGCAACGGCACTCGCCACTTTGGCGAGGAACTTGGTGCGAGCTACTCCCACCGTGATGTTGAGGCCGACTCGGTCTTTGACTTCGGCTCTGAGCCAGGCAGCGATTCGCTCCGGGCTGCCGGCGATCTTGGCGAGACCGCCGACGTCGATGAATGCCTCATCGATGGACAGGCCCTCGACGGTCGGCGACGTGTCGTCGAACACGTCAAAAACGGCCCGACTCGCTTCGGTGTACGCATCGAAGCGAGGACGTACGACGATGGCCTGGGGACAGAGTTCCTTGGCCTTCCTCTCGGTCATCGCGGTCTTGACGCCGAACTTCTTGGCTTCGTAGCTCGCCGCCAGAATCACTCCGCCCCCTACGAGAACCGGTTTGCCGCGAAGTGACGGATTGTCGCGCTGTTCTACCGAGGCGTAGAACGCGTCAAGGTCTGCGTGGAGGATCGTGGCTTCGGTTCGGGTGGCGCCACCTATACGCGACATCGAACATATGTTCGCATGTGTGGGTCCGGATTACCAGCGCGAATCGCGTCGATGTATCTAATCGGGTTAGAAATTCAGGAGATGACCCCAAGTGCGCGATCGTGGCTCTTCCTAGTAGCCATGGCTGGTGAACGCAGTGCGCATTGGCACGTTGATGAGGTCTGTCTGAGCTCGGATCGGCAGGCCCCATCCGGCCTCGAGGGCGAGTTTCGTTCCATGACGGACCAGGTCGTTCGCGTAACCGTTACCGCGATGGTCTGGCACAACCGCGATGTAGGAGATGTATGCCGATTCGTCGGGGTTATTCAGGGTAACGAGCCCCCCATGAGCAGGCGGAATCCGATCGCTTCCAGCTCGCGGGTTCGCGTTTCGGCGTCCGCATGCTTGGATTCGTTCAGTTTCGTCAAGAGAAGGTGTATGTCGTCGGGCAAGTCTCGGGGAACTGTCTGTTGGATGAATTTGCGGAACAGTTCCGCATACTCCGTGCCTTCCCGCCCGATGCCAAACAAGCGGGTGGCCGGCAGCGTTCCAGAATGTGTTGGGTCGTGCGGGAGCCCGCAGCGCTGGATCCGACTGGCCGGCGCCTACCGACCCGCCCGAATGGCAGCGACTTCTGCAAGTACGCCATAAAGTACTCGGGTGAATGCGCTGAAGATTTGGTCGCGACGCGCCGGTGCAGGCGTGGTGTTGCTCGGCCTTGCCTGGCTGGCTTGGCGGACTCATCGTCCAGGCCACTATTGGGGGGACGACTTCGCCCTTTATCTGCGCCAGGGAGCCAGCCTTCTGGGCGATCTGTCGGTCCGCGATGTGATCGCCGACAACCAGTACATGCTTGATCATTCGTATAAGTCGGATTTCTCGCCGCCGATCGGCCCGTGGGGTTGGCCGCTGATCCTGGCGATACCCATACGAATCGTCGGTTTGAACATTGATCAACTGTTCTTCGTGAGTCTGGCGCTCTATGTCCTTGCGATGGCGACCTGGTACTGGTTCGCTCTTGAGCGTGTCAGCCGGTTGACGGCGCTGTTCGGGCTGTTGGCTATTGGCACGAGTCCCATATACATCGACTGGACCGAGCTGCTGCACACCGAACTCCCATTCATGGTCTTCGTGTTCGCGACGCTGATAGTCATCGACCGGAACCGGGGTAGATGGTCGACCTCGTGGACGAGAGGAGCGCTCGCCGGAGTATTAGCAGCGGCCGCGTTCTCAACCAGGCGAGAAGGGCTGGCGTTGGTGGGGGTGATCGGCCTAGCGCTGATCGCTGATCGGGCTTTCGCCGATCGGGACCGTCGCTGGGTCGCCCTGACACCCTATGCGGCGTTCGGATCGGCTGTCCTGCTGCTCCAACTTGTCCTTCCAAGCACTCTGGTTCCGAATTATCCCGCGAACACCGTTTGGAATCTCTTTCGATACGCCAATGTGATCGCTCAGCGGATCGGCGAGATCGTGGGGTTCGACAACTCCGTAATCGGATGGCTCGTCGTCTCACTCGGGTTCGTCGGATGGGCCATGGCCCTACGTTCGGACTGGAGGAAGCACGCTCCGATCGCGGGATATCTGCTGGCCGTCATGGTGATCGGGGGCAGCTTCTTTGTCCCCTCTGGACGGTATTTTTCCACGGCGGTTCCCTTGCTCATCTTGGGGGCTTTGATGATCCCCACCCGCGATCACGGTTCACCCTCGCGATTGGCGACCTTGCTCGTCATCCTGGTTTTTGCCCCGGTCGTATATCTCAACGGGGTGAAGGCCGTTCATGAAGGGGAGCGGGCGAATCAGTTCAACGGTGTGATCAAAGAAGGTCCGAACCGCTCCGACGCGGTGGAGATGTTTGCCGCCGTCCGGACCGAGACAGCCGACGTGGCAGTGATAGGGTTTTTCAAAGCACGGTCAATGACCCTTTACACGGATCGCCGAGCCGTCCAGATCGACGAGGCCGACCCGCTCAACCCGGACTCGGAGTTCGACGTGCTGGTCGTCCGGAGCGATGAAGTCGATGAAGAAGATCGCCTCGCGATCGATGGAGATTACCTAGTTGAGTGGTCCAACGAGACCTTTGAAGTACTCACCCACCGGTGATCAGCGGATTGATCGCTCCGAGTGAGTGAGTCCGCTATCGATGCGCAGGTTCTGGGCCGGTGACTTAACCGGCCCTGGTGACTTTGGACCCTCAACCCCGTGACTGCCCGTACTGGATAATGAGCGGAGATAGTCACATGGAGGTGACATGGTTCAGTGTGCACTAGTTCCACAGGAAGAAACGCCGACGATCGGTATTCGCTCGGTAGTTCCGATGGATCAGATGCAGTCGTTTTTCGGGGAATCCTATGGTCGACTCTTTGAAGAGATCGGTCGGGAGCACATCAAAGTGACCGGGCTGCCTTTTGGGCGCTATCGCGGTATGCCAACGGACAAGGTTGATGTGGAGGCCGGGGTCCCGATTGCCAAACCAGCCGAGGGCCACGCCGATGTGGTGGCGGGCGAACTACCCGCAATCGAGGCGGTCGAGGCCGTGCATGTTGGCCCATATGACACGCTCGAGCAGACCTACCACGAGATGATGGACTGGATGAGCAACCACAGCCTGGTTCCGTCAGACGAGATGTGGGAGTTCTACCTCACGGATCCGGCCGAGGAACCCGATCCTGCCAAATGGGAAACCAAGGTCGTCTGGCCGGTAGCCCCGGTTTCGGTTTGAAAATCTATTGGTGGTTGGCGCCCGACCAGGCTTGACGAAGTTTGAGTCGGGCACCGTATGAGAGGAGCGCTCCCCGGTAGATCCGCCCTGCCACCCGGATCATCAAGTACGCAGTGACGATCGTGAGTAGGGCAGCCACAACCATTTCCCACCAGGCGATGGCGTCGAGGGCATAGCGAACCGGAACCACGTATGGGGCGGTGAACGGTATGAAGGTAGCGATTTTGGCGGTGAGGCCGGACGGGTCGTTCAGCGTGACGATGGAGATCATGAACGAGCCGACCGCGGCGATCGTCACTGGCGTTGAGGCCGAAGAGGCATCTTCGGCGCGACTGACCAGAGCCCCGACGCCGGCGAACATCACCGAGTAGATAGCGAATCCGAGCACGAACCACAGGACCACCATCCCGGCTGAGTCGAGAGGGATCTCGCCAAGGTCGACACTCCCGGTGACCCGCGACAGAACGAGCCCGTAAATGATGGTCAGCCCGAACTGGAAAATCGCCAGTGTCCCGATTCCGGTGACCTTTCCGGTGAGGAGTTGCCAGGGCTCCATGGTCGAGACGAGGATCTCGACGACCCGGTTGGTCTTTTCCTCCGTGACCCCGGCCAGCGTCCACGTGCCATACATGAGAATGGCCATGTACATGAGCATGAGACCCGCATACGCGACGATCTCGCGGGTGGGGTCTTCAACATCGACTCCCGATAGGGTGCGAGCCTCGAGGGTGGTGCCGGTCAGCAGGTCGACAACCTGTTTTGGTGTCATGCCGGTGTCGACCACGAGTTGTTCGACCGCATTGGCGGCGGCCGCCTCCTGGAGCAGGCGCGAACCGTCGTTTGATGAGAAGCTGCCCTGGCCGAGGGTCACCAGTTCCTCGCCGTCTACCAGCAAGGCTTCGATTGTTGCGTCTTCGATGGCTGCCTCGGCAGCTGCCAGGTCGTCGAAAGCGGTGATGGCCAACTCGACGGAGTCGTCGGTCGCCGCCAGGAGTTGAACGGTGGCGATGATGGGTTCCGAGCCGTCGCCGACGTGGCCGATGGCAACTTTGTCAGGTCCGGGATTGATGAGTGGCGGGATCACAAAGATGGCGGTGACGATCAAGAGCGTGGCGGCGGTCCCGACCATGAAGACCTTGGATCGCGCCCGCTCGGTCACCTCGCGCCGCCACACGAGCGATATGGATTTCCAGGAGCTCATTGCACGGCCTCCCGGTATAGGTCGGTAAGCGACGGCGGCGAAAAGCTGAAGCTTTCGACGGGGGCGTCGATGGCGGCGAATACTGTGGCGGGGTCGATCCCAGCTTCGACGAGGACAACCACCCCCTGGTGGTTGCGCTCGACTGAGATTACGCCTGGGAGCGAATCAGTCCAGGCATCGTCGGCTCCTGGAGCAAAGACCTCGAGTCGCCGAACCCCGGAGGCCCGCTTGAGCTCGGAGAGTTCGCCGGTCAGCACGATCTTGCCGGCATTGATGACCGCGACGTCTTCGCACAAGTCCTCGACCAGGTCGAGCTGATGGCTTGAGAACACGACCGCAACGCCGGCGGCGGCCCGTTCTCGCAGGACGTCGGACATGACGTCGGCGGCGAGAGGGTCAAGGCCCGCAAATGGCTCGTCGAGTACCAGGAGACTGGGGTTGTGGACGAGGGCAGTCGCCAGTTGCACCCGCTGCTGGTTACCGTGGGACAACTGTTCGAGACGGTCAGATAGTCGTTCGCCGAGTCCAAGCCGTTCCAGCCAACTGATGGTGGCGGCCCGCGCTTCAGATCGACTTTGCCCATGGAGTTCACCGAAGTAGGAGACCTGGTCGGCAATGCGCATCTTGGGATAGAGTCCGCGTTGTTCGGGCATATATCCGAACGTGAGCAGGTCGGCCATTCCGATGGGTTGTGACTTCCACGACACCGAGCCCGAGTCGGGTTTGACGAGGCCGAACACGCATCTCATCGTTGTCGTTTTGCCGGCTCCGTTCGGGCCAACAAAGCCGAGCATCCTCCCGGGCTGGACTGTGAATGTGCAACCGGCGAGCGCCTGGACCGTGTTGTAGCGTTTGGTGAGATCCCTGAGTTCAAGCACCTCGACACCCTACCCCTTGGACGTTGGATCCCAACGTCCGGCAGAAGTTGATTACGAATGAATGTTCATTCATAATGAACGAACCTTCATTATCTACGAGGTGTATTCATGTCCTGGACCGCAACCAACATCCCTGATCAGACCGGCAAGGTAGCGGTCGTAACGGGTGGCAACGGTGGACTGGGACTTGAGACCGTCCGTGAACTGGCCCGAAAGGGCGCACATGTAGTGATCGCAGCTCGGAACCTGGATAAGGCTGCGTCAGCCGAAGCCGATGTGAAGGCTGGGATTCCCAACGCTTCGCTTGAGGTTCGCAAACTTGATCTCTCTTCGCTCGCTTCGATTGAGGAATTCGCCACGGGCGTCATTGCCGCGTATCCGGTCATCGATTTGCTCTTCAACAACGCCGGTGTCATGGCCACTCCCGAGTGGAAGACCGAAGACGGCTTCGAGATGCAGTTCGGAACAAACCACCTTGGCCACTTCGCGTTAACGGCCCGTCTGCTTCCCGCCCTTTTGGCAGCCCCTGAGGGCCGCATCGTCAATACGACCTCAACCGCCCGCTTTGGAGCAGGTGAATATGATCTTTCCAACCCTCACCATGAGGGGGTCTACGACTCATGGCGCGCCTACGGATACTCGAAGCTCGCCAACCTGCAGTTCACGCTCGAATTGAACAAGCGACTCGCCGCTGCTGGCGCAAACCTGAAGGTCTATGCAGCCGATCCCGGGTTCTCGGACACCGACCTTCAATCCACGAGCTCGACGAATACCGGTGGGGCAGGGCGAAGCCGCTTTTTTGAGAAGACGACTCCGCTGTTGGCTCAATCAGCGGCAAGAGGGTCCCTTCCACAGCTCCGTGGCGGGACTGATCCAACAGCTCCCGGTGGCACGCTGTATCGGCCCAAGTACTTAATGAGGGGGGTGCCGGTCGTCGGAAGAGTCGGCGAGAAGCTCCGGAAACCGGCCGATCTCGCCAAGTTGTGGGAAGTTTCCAAAGCGGACACCGGCATTGAGTTCGACGTGGCAAAGATGGTGGCCGAGGCGGCTGCGTGACGGCTACCCGGATCGACCGGGCCGCACTGGTCCGCCGGGCGTTGGTCGAGTTGGTCGCTGAACGAGGGTTCCGGGGAACGTCGATGGCGGCTGTGGCAGAGCGTGCCGGAGTGGCGACCGGTACGGCCTACGTGCATTACGGCTCCAAGGATGACCTTGTCCTGGCCGCCTACAAGGAACTGAAGCATGACATGGGCTTGGCCGGGTCGGCCGTGGAGTTGGCCGTCGACCCGGCCGCCCGTTTCCGGGAGCTGTGGTTGTCGTTCTACCGACACCTTGCGTCCGACCCGGTGCGAGCCCGGTTCCTGGCGCAGGTGGCAGCTTCGCCGCTTGCTGCGGCTGCGCATGACGCGGTGGATATCGACGAAGTCAGTGAACTGGTTCAGGTGGTCGGTTCCGATATGCTCGAGTTGTTCGTTGATCTGCCGATGAGCGTCGTATACGACTTGTCGATCGGCCCGATCGTCAGGCTCGTCAGCTCAGGCGAATTGCTGACGCCGGCTGATTTGGACTTGCTGGCGGCCGCATGTTGGCGCGCGGTCACCAGACCCGCCTAGGCGGCCAAACTAGGCAACTGCCGGCCGCTCTGAAGTAAATGCGGTGTCGCCCGCAAGGTCTGTCTGCCAGACTCAGTCGTCATGGCTGCCATCGAAGTGACCGATCTCTCCAAAACCTACAAGGTACCGGTGCGCGAGTCAGGGCTCCGTAACTCGGTCCGCAGCCTCTTCAAGCGGGAGTTCCGCGAAGTGTTGGCCGTCGATCAGGTGTCCTTTGAGGTACCGGACGGCCAGTTGATCGGGTTCCTCGGTCCCAATGGAGCCGGCAAGTCCACGACCTTAAAAATGTTGTCCGGGTTGTTGTACCCGACGTCAGGCCAGGCCCGGGTCCTCGGCTTCGATCCCCGACTGCGGGAGGAGGCCTATCGCCGTCGGATTGCCCTCGTGATGGGCAACCGTAACTCCCTGCAATGGGACTTGCCGGTGTCTGACAGTTTCGAGCTGCAACGAGCCATCTATCAAGTCCCCAAAGCCGACTTTGTGCGCCGTCGCGACGAGTTCGTCGAACTGCTTGACGTTGGTGACCTCATCACAAAGCCGATCCGCAATCTATCGCTGGGGGAGCGGATGAAGGTGGAAGTGATTGCATCGCTCCTCCATGCGCCCGAAGTGTTGTTCCTCGACGAGCCAACCCTCGGTCTTGATGTAACGATGCAGAAACGATTGCGCGGGTTCATCGCCAACTACCAGAAGGAATCCGGTGCCTCGATCATCCTGACGAGCCACTACATGGCTGATGTCGAAGCCCTGTGTGATCGCATCATCGTCATCCACGAAGGCACGATGCTGTACGACGGCGATATTGGCGGCCTCCGAAGCAAGTTCGTGTCTCATCGACTGATCTCGTTTGGTGGCAACGAGGTGTCCGACGAGATGGCCCGGCTATGCGACTCTGTCGAAGCGACGCCGGAACGGACCATGTTGAAGGTACCCAACGACAACGTGGCCGAGGTGGCGTCGTTGCTCTTGGCGCGGGGAGTGTATGACCTGAGCATCGAGAATGTACCGCTCGAGGACATCATCGACATGGCGTTCAACGCAGACGAATCATGAACCTGCGCGGTCTCATTTCGGTTGGCTGGGCGGAAGCCAAAGTTGGTCTGCTTCAGGAGATGCAGTTTCGCGTCGTGGGATTTCTCCAGCTGTTGGGGTTCCTGATCGAGCCGATCGTGTTGCTCATCGTATGGCGTACGGTCTCGCTTCAATCGGGGTCGATCGGCAACTACTCCTCGGACGAGATCGTCGCGTATTACGTCGTGTGGACGCTGGTGCGAGCTATGAACCTGGCGCTGACCCCGTATGTGTGGGAATGGTGGATTCAGTTCGGGCGGGTCTCACACATGCTTATGCATCCGACCAGCGTGTATTGGCGATCCACCATGAATTTCGTGGGAATGAAGTTCCTGTGGTTCACCATGTGGCTACCAATCGGAGCCACCTTGTTTCTCGTGTTTCATCCGAACATCGTCTTCACCTGGCGGACGTTCGTGTTCGGGTTTTTTGCATTATGGGGTGCCTACTTCGTTCGGGCCAGCTATCAGTTCCTCCTCGGACTGATCGGCTTCTGGACCACCCGGGTGGCGGCTCTGTTCGAGGTCGTCATTATGAGCGAGATCCTCCTGTCTGGCAGGCTGGTGCCGATGTCGGTGATGCCCGAATGGGTCCAGTCGATCTCTGATTTCTTACCCTTCAAGTGGACGTTCCAGTTTCCGATCGAAGTGATCATCGGTCGGCTGGCGCCGTCGGATGTGTTCATCGGTTGGATATTTCAAGCAGGATGGATCGTCGTGCTCGCGACCAGCATTGGTCTGGTTTGGAAAAGGGCCGTTCGCAGATATACGGCGGTCGGCTCATGAGAGTCATGCGCCTGAGCTGGTTGTTCATCAAACTGACCGCCCAATACGAGATGCAGTACCGGCTGAACTTTTTCGTCCAGCTGGTTCAATCCGCCCTCCAGATCCTTACCGGCATCGTGGCGATCCAGTTGGTCTTTTCATACACAACCAACCTCGGTGGTTGGACCAGGCCGGAACTGTTCGTCGTGCTCGGTGTGCACCTCGCTCTTGGCGGGGTCATGCGGGCAGTCATAAAGCCAAACATGGAGCAAACCATTCGAGAGGTCGACGAAGGCACCTTCGACCATCCGCTCGTCAAGCCGGTTGATTCACAGCTGCTGACCAGCCTGCGCACCTTCCGGGTGTGGCAGTTGACCGATGTGGCGCTAGGCACCGGCATCATCATTTGGGGTTTGAGCGAGTTCACCGGTGGCCTGTCCTTCATCGGATTGTTCGTCGGTGGTCTGCTCCTCGCCTGTGGGGCGACGTTGCTCTACAGCATGTGGCTCATCATGACGTCGTCGGCTTTCAAGCTGATCAAGATCGGTCGACTCGGCGAACTGGTCACGGGTAGTTATGAGGCGGGACGCTGGCCCGTCACCATCTATCCGATCGCCATGCGCCTGTCGCTGTCCTACATAATCCCGCTCGGGTTCGCAATCACCGTTCCGGCCCAAACCCTGGTTGATCGAATCTCGGGCAAAGATATCGCTCTGACGGTGGCGCTGACCGTGGCGTTCGCAGTCGTGTCACGTATTGCGTGGAAGGCCGGCATCAACAGCTACACGTCGGCGTCGTCCTAGCGAAATGCGTTATCCGAGTTCGAACGTGCCGGTCAGTTGGCCGTCTGCGATGTCGATGTGGAAGGACTTTGGCACCAGCGCGGCAATATCGGCAACGGCGAAATCGACCAGGTTCGGCTCCGATTCGCCATTTTCGGGGCGGCATAGTTCGTAGAGGACCGGGCGGACCGAGACATGAAGGTTCTCGGTGATTGGCCAGGACAAAAGATCTGGTGAGGTATCGCGGAACGTCAGTCGCTTGCGGATGAGACAACTGAACAGGATCTCGGCTTCGGCGACCAGCGGGACATCTCGATCGCGCAGGAATTCGGAAGCCTCGGATGACATAGTCACGGTGATCGATTTCCGGGCAATTTCGGCACTCATCGTTTCGACCGGAACTTTGGTTTTGAGCACGGATTCAGTATGGCGGATAGGTGGGGACGCTGCCTGCCCTATCCCGTATCGAGGAATTCGATGCGGCCGAGAGGTTGGCCGTTGGCTCGATAAAACCGCGGTTCGTGACCAGTGCCGCGCAATGTGAACTTGCCGGCGTGGATGAGTGAGTGGTGGTGGCGACAGAGCAGGATCATGTTGCCCGTCGAGGTCGGCCCGCCTTCCCACCAGGGGATGATGTGATGGGCATCGCACCACTGTGGTGGACGATCACATCCGGGGAAGGCGCAGTGCCGGTCCCTGGCGACTACCGCATCGCGCATGGGCTTCGTGACGAGGCGGAGTCGGCGCCCTACGTCGATGATTTCTGACTCCGGGCCGAACACAATCCGCCGGAAATCGGCGTCGCAGGCGAGTCGATCGACGGTGTACTTCTCGAGCACGTCCCGTCCGATCTCGGCCAGGCGAGGTGAGTCATCGCCGAGTGTTTCGGCGCCCACATGGACAAGCATCGTCGGGGTGGCGGGCCGCTCGCCGTCGGACACCACCAGATCGAACAGGGCGATAGCTCGACGTTGCGATGGCGTGGACGGTTCTCCTTCGATCGGCGCAGGGGTGGCGGCCTTGATCGCTTCGATAAGTTGAGCGCCTCGTTCCCGGTCGAGGAGGCCATCGAGCTTGACCATATCCTCAAAGGCTCGCGAGACATAGAGGTAAGAGGCGTTTCGCTGGTCTTCCAACGTCGGATACGACGGCTCGGGAGCCGCGGCCTGCTGCCAGTAGGCTGTTACCTTCCGGAGGTCGGCAACCCATTCCAGCGTTTCTGCGATGTCGCAGAGTTCCTTTTCGTCGGCCGCGAACTGGTCCGGGGCAGATTGTTTGGCGGAGATGAGCGTCCGCACTTGATCGCCGCTTAGCCGACCAAGTTCAGCGAGGTGGCGGGTCCGCGGCATCTCCTGAAGCGCCCTTACCTCGGTTACTTGCCGCATCGCTTGGCCACCGGTGGTGCGAAATCGGTGCTTCAGGTAGGCGGTCGTCGAGGTGTAGCCGTCGGTTTTGTACGACTGGCGCTCGTCGACGACGGCGAGGCGCCGCTGTGCCTGCGCATGGAAGAGGTCGCCAAGCATGCGGAGTTGTTCGTAGCTCAACGTGAGCTCGTCGTTGTTGAAGTCAACGACTACTTCGTCCTCGGCCCAGGCTAGAGCCGTGACGGCGATGGCAAGCACGTCATCGGTGCCTCCAGGGTCGCGGCCTTCATTAGTATCGAACATATGTTCGATTATGGCCTAAAGCTGTGTACTCGTCAAGGGGTCTGTATGGAGGATTCGTGATCACGATCTGTTCAGGGCCTCGTGCCTTTGATCGCCAATTCCGAAGGCAGTATCAGGTATGTTCAAGCCATGAAACAGGGGTCATTGGTGGCTGTTGCCACCGCCATTCTCGTGCTGGCGGGTGCCTGTACCGGGGGCAGCGCTCCGACAACGTCGACCATTCTCATCCCACAATCGTCGAGCACCTCGGCGCCTTCAACAACGAGCACCACTCCAACCCAGCGGGCGAACGATCCCACCGTGCCGCAGACCGACAGCAATCGGGCCTTCGTTGGTGCCTTGCCTGACGGAACGAGCTACACGGTGATCATTGAACCGAACCGCCCGAACGAGATGATCGGGGGAGTGACGGCGGTGATCGCCGCCGAGTTGGGCGACGTTTCGGCCTTCCTTGACGTGTCGGTAGAATCGGAGGCGGCCGGGACACCCTCATGGGAGGGTGATGCGTACCTGCTCCCGGTCGGTGATTGGACCGTGCGAATCTCGGGCGTGCCACCCGACGAGCGAGAGCTGCGCCAGGCAGTTGAAGCCGTCATCGGGCGGGAATCATCCGGCATGCCGATCCTGGACCTGGAGCCGCCGTTGCGATGGGCGACCGACATAGAGACTGAGACAGTCATGCAGGTTCAGTATTCGACGTTCTCGGTGCGCCGTGGTTGCCAAACGCTGGCGGCAACCTGTAGTGACAAGCACGCTGTTCAGCTGACCAATGTCGAGGCTTCTGACGATGACTTCTTGCTGCTTGAGTCGCGGGCGGCCAGGCCGACGACCGACGCCTGGTACGTCGATCCAGGGCCGCTCGTTCCGCGCGGTGGGCATCAAGTCATGTGGACCGGCGACGAGATGATCGTCTGGGGTGGATCGGTTGCTGATGCGCCGCCGAATTTAGTGGGTGGAGCGGCCTTTGCTCCAGACACTTCTACATGGCGATTGCTGCCGCCCGACCTGGTCGATACCCGCCAGCTGACCGCAGCAGTGTGGGCCGAGCATCGCATGGTTGTGGTGGGACAACTAGCCACGATGGCTTACGAGCCGGATCAGAATACATGGACAACCATCGGCGATGGAATCAATGTCGCCGGCGATTCGCACATCCATTGGACCGGTTCGATGGTGGCGATTTGGACTGCCGATGGGATCTCTACGCTCAGTCTCACTACCGGCGAGTGGAGCACGCTACCCGCTCCTGGATTCGGCGGGCCCGGACGGTGGGAGGGCAACCTTCTGTCAGCCAGCGGCGGGCTGATCGCAGTCGGTCTGGACACGCCGGTCTGCTCGGGACGCCTGGTCGCTAGATGGAATGGCGTCGAATGGGATCCGCTGCCCAAGGTCGATTTATCGACCGATACCTATGCGGATTGTGGGTTGGCCAATCAGTCGGCGGTGATCGACGGCCAGCTCATCTTGTGGGAGGATCGCGATCATCCAACGATGGCGTTCGATTTCGGGTCGGACGCGTGGAGCGAGATCGACCCGATTCCGCTGACCGGTGCCGAAGGTGCTTCAGGTGCGATCGACGTTGGGTCGGGCATCCTGGTGCCACAGTGGACTGATGCCGCCTGGCTTCCGAGCGTGGACGCCAGCTGGGTCATGCTCGACATGCCAGGGCAGGGCTCAGACCTCGATATGACTTGGACCGGCGACGAAGTCCTGATGTGGGGGTCCACATGCTGTTACGGCGCTGGCGACGCACCCTTCACTATTGATGCCTGGCGTTGGACCATGCTCGGTCCGTAACCCAAGCACGGGTCGAAACGGACCGGAGTGCGGTCATTCGCTTGTTGGCGGTGGGCTGACCCAATACCGTTCGTATAGAGAGGGCTCCTCCACGGCTGGCAGGCTTGTTGGGGGAGTCGGAGCTGGCCGGTCCTCTATCCGGGGTGCCTTTGGATGCCACTCCGTTATGTCCTGTAGAACCGTCGAGTAGAAGTCGGCGATCGCCTGCAACGTCGAGTCGATGAATCCGGGAGATTTGCCACCGGCTTTCCGACCTTGCCCCATTGAAATGCTCTTGGTGAGTCGGTACTTCGTGGGTGGGTTCTTGGTATCGGCGATATTCGCTCCGCGGTCGTCTCGAAGGGCCGCCAACGAGCAGGACTGTGGTTGACGGGCGTTCTTGCAGTAGGCGTCAATGATGAGCGAGTCTGGCGCATTGCTTAGCTGGTTGACCAACCACGTGTTTCGGCCTTTCGCTCCCCGGTCGGAAGGCGCAGTAATCGTGGTTTGGGCATGGATCTGACTCGCCCTCAGATCCGCAGTTACGGAAAGTGTTCCGGCAGTGTCGGGGATCTTTAACTCGGTTGCTGCGACACCTGAATCGCACACTGACGCTATCAGCGCCTTCAATCGTGATGCGGCATCCTTCTGGTTGCGAGGGTAGACAACATCCACATCTTCTCCCACTTTCGAGCCGAGCAGTAGAGCTGCGTAGCGCGCAAGTTGCTCAAAGTTGCCTGCGAACTCCGTTGCTTCAGAGTCCTTGTGACTAAGAGTGCCGAGGCGGGCCTTGTCTCGCGCCGTTGTCCAGCCGGGTCCCATGTCGTTGAAGGCGAGCGCCCCAGAACTTGGGTGTTCAAGATATCTGATGAGCTCTTCGAGGATCCAGGCTTGCTCCGGGTCAGCGACACCGCGGTGCTGTTTGATCTTGATGGCAGATGTCAAGATTGCGGTCCACGAGTAATGCGTTACTTGGACCGGGCTATTCGAACGCACCTTGAGACCATCCGTTGGGTGTTGACCCGGGACAGGGCTGAGCTCATTGCTAATCGTGATTACGTGGTCAAACTTTTGATCGCGGGCCAAGGCCCAGTAATCGTTGATTTGGTCGGCGTTCAGTCTCGTGGGACCGGTCTTGAACTCAACGAGAGCAGTCCAGACCGCTTTTCCAAATGACACTCGGATCAGGCCGTCCGGTCGGACTGGCTTTCCGGCGACCTTGAAGACGACTTCTGTGAAACACTCGACGTTCGCCTTTGCTGCCCGTGATGCGCCGAGCGGTGAAAGCAGCTCACTCGAGAGATCCCGGACGACCGTGAGCACCGCGAGGAGTGCCGAAGCGGCCCTCTGTTCCGCTTCCTTGTCGCTGCTGATTCCCGACACCGGGATGATTCGCGCTCGCTGCATCTCTACCATCTCCTTGTCAGACCGAGCATAGGTTATCGGTAGGTTGCGTCCGCTTCGTTAACCCGCCCTGCAATTCCGGTGAGCGTAACTGCGAGCAGGATGGCTACGCGGCTTCGAGTAATCGAGCGGTGGGTCCGAGTTCGGTGTCTGCGAGTTCGACTTGCCGGATCCATTTGCCCATTTTGCGATGACCACTCTGCTGTTCCAGGGTCATGGCAAAGGCACGCCTAGTGCCGAATTCGCCCTGTTCTTCGACTTGGTCGATCGCTCGTTCTGCCTTGAACGCTTGCGACTTCCCCCAGATGTATGCCGCCCAGACGCGTACAGGGCCTGCCCACCCGCCGCTCATGGTCGCGAGATCTAACAGTTTTGTTCCGGAGTCCCGGTCGATAGATATATTCGAGAGCGCCTGTAGCGCGAGCAGGACCCTATAGGCCTCGTCGGGGCTTGGGGTATCACATGCGATCTCCAGGAGCCAGCTCTCCACTTCTGAGCGGGTTTCGCGTCGACCGGCGAGGCGGGCGAGATTTGCCCGCCACTTAAAGGGCGCTATCCGTAGGAGCGAATCGTCGGTTACCAGTCGATCGAACGGTATTCGGCTTTCGTATGTTGTGAGAACTCCTAACGATCGCCGAAGTTCGGTTCTGCGCTGGACCGGATCCTCCAACGCGTACTCCCACAGCGCGAGAGCAGCTCGGAGTCCTTCCGGCCCAGGGTCGTTGAGTTGCTCACCAAAGTATTGGATCGCCGACCGTACAACTTCATTCTCGGCGTCGGCTCCCTCTAATACGCGTGATTTCTGCTCGTTTAGACGCAGCCCGAGATTATCCAGCCAGGACTCGTACGAATCTTTGATCGCTCGGAATTGTTCCTCGCTATCCACGAACAACCACGTGTCGTCGACCCATCGAATGAAGGGGACGCCCAGGTTTGCAAGACCTGTGTCCGTGGGGATCAGCAGGCCGTTTGCGAGGATCTGGCTCGCTTGCGGACCGACCGGCAACCCTTTGACTCCAGATACCTGGTCAAGATCGGACAACCATTGGACCTGCTGTTCGACACTCGACACGTCGCACCCAAGATCCGCTAAGACGTTGGACAGCGCGGCGGGCTTGACAGTTGGGTAAAAGTTGGCGATATCCATTGTCCCTAGATAGCGGTGCTCGTCGAGTAGGTCTAGCCCACGAGCGCGGCGTTGCCCCAGCGCCCCATAGATGGGCTGCAACATCCAAAGCGGGGGTCCCGAACTAATGCCGCAAGAAAAGACCGATTCTTTGTCGGTCGATCCGACGATGGGCTCCACCAATCGCCCGACTAGAGCGTGGTAGCTGATTTGGTCGAATGGATCCATCCATGCCATCGGTCGATACCCAGAAGCCTCTTTCGGCCACCGAAAGGTGTGAGCGCGCCCAGGCGATCGAGACTCGACGAATCGTTGTCGCGTCAACTCAACGGTGAGTGTTTCTTGAGCCTTTAAGTCACGCCATCTATATGGATCACTGAGAATCGCGTCGCCCTGGCGTCGACTTTCGGCTCGCAGTGAGCTGACTAACTCCTCCTCGGTTGGTATCCCGGCCACGACACGGGCCTAACTACACCCAGTCGTATCACCACACGTCAGGCAGACGTAGCACGAGCCGTTGCGGACGGTCATGTGGCCGCAGTTGGAGCAGACCGGGGCGTCGCCCATGTTCTCCGACAGGGCTACGTCGGCGACGTTGGCCTTGGTCATTGCCGGGCCATGGCGACCTGGGTCGCCTTCAGCCATCGGCGCGTGGGTGGCTCCTGCACTGCTGCCGACCGGGACCGGGCGGGGAGCGGACATGGCCACATCCGAGTCGGCGAAGGCGGCAGCTGACTGTACGGCATCCACATCACGTTCGGCGGCGGCGTCGGATAGGTCCAACTGGACTCCGGCGTCGACGGCCATACCGGTTGGCGGCTCTGGCAGGTCGCCGAGTTCACGATCCGGT
>JAENVV010000041.1 GCA_016650365.1 Acidimicrobiia bacterium | reverse complement strand
CTGATCCAACCCCATTCTGTCTCTTCGGTTGTTGGCGCCGGTTAGGCCAGGTACTGCTCCAGATCGGCTCCGGTCACATCATGGCCGGCGATGAACGCCTCAAGGTTGGCGTGAGCCTGCTCGTCTTTGTACTGGATGGCGGGACTCTTCATAAAGTACGAAGAAGCTGCCAGCAGGGGGCCGCCGATGCCCCGGTCGAGAGCAATCTTGGCACAGCGCACGGCGTCGATTACCACCCCGGCCGAGTTCGGGGAGTCCCACACTTCAAGCTTGAGTTCGACGTTCAAAGGCACATCGCCGAAGGACTTGCCCTCGATCCGAATGTAGGCCCACTTGCGATCGGTCAGCCATGGAACGTGGTCGGACGGGCCGATGTGGACGTCGTCTTTGGCGATTCCGTGCTCGATCTGGGAGGTCACGGCTTGGGTCTTGGAGATCTTCTTCGATTCGAGACGCTCACGCTCAAGCATGTTCTTGAAGTCCATGTTGCCGCCGACGTTCAGCTGACTGGTCCGTTCAACCTTGACGCCACGATCTTCGAACAGTCGTGACAGGACCCGGTGGATGATCGTCGCACCGACCTGTGACTTGATGTCGTCTCCAACGATTGGAACGCCGGCGTCAACGAATTTCTGAGCCCATACTGGATCAGATGCGATGAACGCCGGGATGCAGTTCACGTACGCTACGCCTGCATCGATGGCTGCTTGGGCGTAGAAGCGGCTGGCATCTTCGGAGCCGACCGGAAGGTACGAGACGAGCACGTCAGCCTCGGCGGCCCTCAACGCGGCGGCAACGTCAACCGGCTTGGCGGCCGACTCTTCAACGGTGGCCAGGTAGTACTTGCCGAGACCATCGAGGGTAGGACCCCGCTGTACCTCCACGTCGAGTTGAGAGACCTGGGCAAACTGAATCGTGTTGTTCTCGCCTGCCCACATGGCTTTGGAGAGATCGACGCCGACCTTGTTGCTGTCAACGTCGAACGCCGCCACGAACTCGATGTCGGAGATGTGATACCCGCCAAGATTCACGTGCATGAGTCCTGGCACGTCGTCGCCTGGATCGGCGTCGCGGTAGTACTCAATACCCTGGATCAATGAATTGGCGCAGTTCCCAACGCCGACAATCGCTACACGAACCTTGTCCGTCATTATGTTCCCTTCGTTTCTTGCATTATTAAACCTTCGACCCAGGCGACATCTCGCTCCATGGAATCGGCTCGATGTTCGATCTCGGCTCTCGCGTAAAAAGATCGGGTGCTTTCGGCGATGCTTGCCCTGGCAGCCTTGATGCGGTCTCTCAGGATTTCCGCTCGCTTGGCCAGGACGGCCACCCGATCCTGCCCGGAAAGCAGGTCGAGGAAGGTGAGACGTACTCGGAATCCGCTGGTGTTGTCGACCGTGTCCATGTCGGCGAGTTGGGTGATCAGCAGTTGGCGTCCCATGTCGGTCAGTCGGTATTGCTTTCGGCCCCGGTCGTCTTTGGTGTCGGCAACTTCGATTGCGCCGGCCGACTTGAGTTTTCGCAAGGCGGGATAGACGGAGCCAAATGAGACTCGCCAGAAGCCCATCTCGATGAGACGGCGATGTAGCCCATAGCCATGGGCGTCGCCTTCGTTTAGTAGTCCGAGTATCGCTGTTTCAATCATATATCGATCCGATATATACGAGTATATCGAATCGATATAGCAAGAGGCAAGCCAGGGTCGAGATTTGTTCAGCGATTTTCCGGGTTTAGCGACTGAGGATCGCCGCCCAGATTGCCAGCGGGATGCCGAGTGCGATTGCTGAGATTGTCAAGACCCACCCGGTCCGCTTCCGACCGGTGCTGAATATCCAGTAAACCGATCCTATCGAGGTAGCCCCGGAGACCGTTGCCGCAACGAACAGAGGGATGCCCCCACCCAGATCGGACGGCCCACAGTCCACGACGCAGCCACTGATGACGATGGCACCGAAGATCGCCAGACCCAAAGCCGCCGCTCCGCTCACCAACGCGACGGCGAGGGCGCCGAACAGCTGAATCGGGCTCTTTTTATGGCTGGTATCTGTGGTGGTCATGCCCGCAAGTATGCGAGGTCAGTCCAGGGTCCGCCATGGGGACAGTCCCTGGGTTGATATGGGGGGTAGTGATTACCTCAGATGGGGAATGACTTCTTTCCCGAGGAGTTTGATGCTCGGTAGCCAGCGGTCGTAGCTGAGACGAAGATCGAACACCAGGTGGTCGACGCCAACCTTGGCGAATTTGGCGGTCGCCTCGGTCACCTGGTCCGGAGTTCCTGCGATCAGAGAGCCCTCGATGTCGGCGGCGGTCTCGAACACGCCTGATTCAGGCTTGACCCACCATTTGCCACGATCGTTGGCCCACTTCAACAAGCCCTCCACGCTCGTGCCTGCCCAGGCTTCGGCTTCGGTGGCGGCGATCGTGGTTGGCGGCACCACTCCGACGGTTGGCATTGGCCGACCGTTCTCGGCCACGAGCCCAGCCATGGCCGCCACTCGCTTCTCAATGGTCTTGAGGGTGATGCGACCCGGCATCCACCCGTCGCAATACTCCGCGGCCCGGCGGGCCGAAGCCGGTGTTGCCCCGCCGTACCAAAAGGGAATCTTTCCGGTCGGCTTCGGAAACAGATTTACGTTCTCGAACGAGAAGTGATCATCGGAGTAGGTGACATCGTTCTCGGCCCAGACCTTCTCGAAGATCCGGGCGTTCGATTCGACGAGTTCTGGGCGGAAGATACCGCCCATTCCAACTGCGTCGAATTCGTGATCGAAGGTACCCGCACCCCAGCCGGCAATGATGCGATTACCGAACATGTGGGTCATCGACGCCAGGGTGAAGGCAGTGACCAGCGGATGCCGGTAGGGGATAAGGGTGGCGGTTCCCAAGGTGATCTGTTTGGTGACGGCACCGACGGCGGTCAGAACGGTGAGGGGTTCGTAGAAGTCGGTGGCGGCCGACTCGAACTCGCCGTGAGGTTCAAACAGCAGATGATCTCGCACCCAAACCGAATCGAATCCGAGCTCCTCGGCGAGTCGCGCTCCGTCCAAGATTGCGTTCTTATCGGCGTATTCCCCGAAGTGTGGCAGCAGTAGTCCAAATTTCATAGGTGTCCCTCCGACCTGACGAACCGTCCGTGACCGGGCTCTCCGACCACCGCGCCGTTGGCCCAAACATCGGTGCCCCGTACCATCGTATGGGCAACGGCACCCTTGATTTTTCGTCCGTCATAAGGTGTCCAGCCGATCTTTGACTGTACGCCCTCGTTGGTGATCGTCCAGACCTTGTCGAGGTCGAGCAAGGCGATGTCGGCATCGGATCCCGGTGCCAACGAACCCTTCTTCTTCAGCCCAAACACCCGGGCCGGGGCCGTCGAGACCAGATCGACGAGGCGATCCAGGGTGATGCGGCCCTCGTGCATGGCGTTGATCATGAGGGGGAGTTGCTCTTGGATTCCTGGGGTTCCGGTATGGGCAGCCCAGGCGTCGGTCCAGCCAACTTCTTTTTCTACTCGCGTATGTGGAGCGTGATCGGACGAGATCATATTGATGGTTCCGTCGGCCAACGCCCCCCACACCGCCTCCCGGTGATGATCGGGGACCATATAGGAGAGCACGTATGAACCTTGCTCCTCGATATCGCTCATCCGACCCAGGAACAACGCCCAATGGTTGGTCTCTGCGGTTACGTCAACGCCTCGGGCCCGAGCCTCTTTGAACATCTCGATCTGGCGGATGGTTTGGGCGTGAACGATGTGCAGCTTGCATCCGGTGGCTTCGGCGAGTCGTAAGAGTGTGGCCGTGGCGGTGTCCCAGATGATGCCGTCGCCGGTCGCGAGCGTCTTGCCGTACGCAGCCGGGCTTCGATCCCCTTTGGCCCAGAACTCCTGCTCGACCACGTCCATGATGGCCTGGTCGTGCGGGTGGACCATGAGTCGCAGTCCGGTCTTGGCGACTGCCTCCATGGCCCTTAATAGCTCGCCGTGGTCGTGAACCCCGATCGCCGCCGGGTGAGGGTAGGTACGACCGGTGTCGACGACCATATAGATCTTGTAGGCAGCGATCCCTCGCTCGGCCATCGCCGGGATCTCGTCGATCAGCTTGGCGGCGGGGTTGTGGTTGTAATCGACGATGCATTTCTCGTTGTACATCCCCAACACGGAGTCAAGGTCCTCGGCGGTCATCGTCGGAGGATCCAGGTTGGGCATGCCGAAAATGGTCGTGTAACCACCGGCGGCCGCGGCCCGGCTGACGGTTATGAGGTCTTCCTTGTGGGTGTAGCCGGGTTCGCGGGTGTGGACATGAACATCGACCCCACCCGGGATGGCGACCAGACCAGTCGCATCGATCGCGTCGACGTTGGCTGGGCCGGTGCCAGGAGCCACTATCGCCTCGATCGATTCGCCGTTGATGACGATGTCGAGGGTGCGGCGTGCCCCTTCCATGAATACGTCCCCTCCGCTGATGACTCGTCTCATAATCCGACCTCGACTCTTTCCACGTCTGAACCCTGCGGGCCGCCAATATGGCGTTCGAACCATGCCACGATCAGGGGAATAACGATGTCCCCATATTGCCCGTAGGCGGCATAGTGCGTCGTGTTGTGCTGCATTACGAGCTTCTTGGGTGCGGCGGCGGCATCGAACAATACTTCGGCGTGATCTGTCGGGGTCACCAGGTCGTCTTCGACTGCCACCACCATCAACCCGCTGACCTGGCCGGCGACATCACCCGGCTGATACGCCAGAATCTCATCGGCTGCGGCCAGCGGCACGGAGGCCGGGATCCGACCATCAACGTCCTTTTTGACCGTCGTCGAGCGCCGTTCGGCGGAAGGAATCATGATTTCTTCACGGGGATGAACGTTCGCACCCCGCCCGACGAGGACCCGTCGGACCCGGTCGGCGTCGAGTCGGGCCAAGAAGGTCTGCCATTCGTCGTCGGTCTCGCGCATCCGGCGCAACCAGTCTGCGCCGTCGGCGACCGGAACCTGGCTCACGGCGCAGGTGACCCTTCGGTCGGCCGCGGCAAGCAGGACGGCGTTACCTCCGCCGGTGCCTCCGGATCCGAAGACGCCGACATGGTCGATGTCGTCGAGTGTTGACAGGAAGGTCACCGCACTGGAGAGATCTGCAAGCTGGTCGGAAGGCGAGAGGGTGCCAGGACCCGAATCGCCGAACCCCCGGTAGTCAAAGATGAGGACGGTGAATCCGGCTGCCGTGAGCGCCTCGTGGTAGGGGACGTATAGTTGGGCGTCTTTGAGTCCCAACCATCCGGGACCTTGCACGATTCCGCCCCGGTTGCCCGGCCGGTCGGGGGTACGCAGGATCCCCGAGATCCTTACACCTTCGGAGAAGAACTCGACTGATGTTTCGTTCATCCGCCGATTCCCTGGCTCCAGCTGATGATCACGACGCCGATCGTAGACAACACAACGCTGATGATTGCTGTGCGATCCAGGTGGTCGTCATGCTTGAGGAAGGCCTTGCTCAACATCATCGCGAAAATTCCCTGCGTGCCGGCGAAGATGCCGACGACCCAAGCAGGTAGGTACGAGAAGGCAGTGAACTGGCTTAGCAGCGCTCCCGCCGTGGCCACGCCGCCGGCGACGAACCACCAGTTGACGGTTTGGAAGTTCGTTCGAATCCGCTCACCGAGTTGCCCACGGAAAGCATCAATGAGGACGATGATCGGGAAGGCGCTTGCTGCTCCGATGAAAGCCCCCCGATAGGAATCGGGATACAGGTTCAGGCCGTATTTGCGGAAGACGAAGGCGGTACCGAAAAAGACCGGCGCTCCCAGTCCGACCAGGTAGTACCAGACCGGAGGTTTCTCGTTGGTGAGGTTGCCGGTGGACCGAGCCCTGGCCAACAGCCAGAACCCCACGAGGGTGATCGTGCCGCCGATCCCTTCGATGAGCGTGATCGACTCACCGAGGACGATCCAACCACCGATGGCTGCGACGACTGGCGTGCCAACCACAAACCCACTCGCCCGGCTTGGCCCGAGAAGCCGGACGGTACGTAGAAGTGACGTCCGACCTAACACCGTGCCGATGATGCCGCCGATGATGAGTGCCACGATGCCCTGCCGGTTCCATTCCGGTGGCTTGACGAATAGTGTCGCCAGGAACAGAACGACTACGTTGACGAGCACGGTCATGAATACCCCGTCGTCGTCGGGTCGGTTGCGCTGACCGATTCGGGCCAGGATTGATCCCGCCGCGAAGAAGACAGCCGTCAGCAGGCCAAAGGCCGGCCCGACAAGGGATTCGATCATATGCGGGCGGCTTTTGTGAAGTTCACGCCTTGTTGAGTTTCTCGGCGAGCCACGCGAAGCTGGCTGGTGCCCACTCGTCGAAATACTTGAACGCGCAGTGGCCGGCATCGGCGTAGACCCTGGCTTCCTTCCCGGTAGCCGGTCCATGCTCCAGCATGAAGTAGATGTTGCCGATCGGAGCCAGATGATCGAGCTTGCCGTTGATCATGAGGACGGGTTGAGTGATCTTGTCGACCAGTCCTTGCTCGGACAACGCCCAGGTCTTGAATTTCTCTCGCTCGTTTTCGGCCGTGGTTGGTGAGAACGAGGGAGGTCCGCCTGGTTCGCCGAACACCCAGGTCGCCCGGGCATTGGCGTGTTCGACAAACGCGTCGAGTTCTTCGTCGCTCATCACGTATCCGAACGGATGGCCGGCGCTGGCCACGACCGCCTTCAACCGATCGGGGATGGTCCCGGCTAACTGCATGACCGAGTATCCGCCCCGGCTGATTCCGAAGGCGCCGATCCGGTCGGCATCGACCTCGGGCCGATTCTCCAGATATTCGATGGCTGCGACCCAGGCCGACACAGAGTTCGGTGACCACGGGACCGGGTTTTCTCCTACCCCCGGTCCGTCCATTACGAGGGACGCCATGCCATGTTCGAGGGCGTAGTCCGATGCCCAACCGCGATCTTCCTTGAAGACGTCAGCTCCGCACATGATGAGGAGGGTGGGGACGGGATGGTCGACATCTGGGGTACGGAAGTGGCAACGAATGACCTCGTCCCCGTAGGGGATCTCGACGATTTCGACCGGTGGGTCGAGATGGGCACAGGCTTTGCGATAGGCGCGGGCGCAGTCGGCCGAGATGGCAGCTTTGACCTCGTTGAGTTCGCGAGGAAATCTTCCGATGGCGAAATACGTCTTGGCTTGGAGATAAGCTTTCCGGGCACCGGCGTAGTCACCGGCCGCTTCGAGTCGATCTCCGTCGGCTTCGTAACGGTCACCGGCTTCCTTCCACACCGGCACCCAAAGATCCTGTGTCGTGCCTTCGAGTTTGGCGACCGTTTCGATGAGCGTATCGACGTCGTCGATCATCGAGAACCAACGCCGATAAAAACCGCCGTGTTCGACGACAAACGGGTTCTCTGAAGGCGTGAAACCGAGGTTTGTGGTCATATGAGCTCCTGATTCGTGTAGGTTCTAGCGTAGTTATGAAATCGATTGCATAAGTCGCCAATAGGGAGCAAATATGCCCAACCCAGTCGATACGGACGGTCTGCAGGAGAAATTCGATGCCTGGATCGGTTTCGTGGAGGCGAACCATCACGGAAAGAACAACCGGATCAACGATGAGATCGCCTTTCAACCGCTCAAGAAGCCGCTGAGCGAATCAACGATGGCCCTGGTGACGACGGCCGGTGCGCATCTCGATGATCAGACACCGTTCCACGTTGAAACCGTGGCCGGTGACGCCGGCTATCGCCAGATCCCCCACGACGTTGATCAATCGAGATTACGGTTCACCCATACTCACTACGACACGTCGTCGGCTGAGATCGATCCGAACGTGGTGTTGCCGATTGATCGTCTCAACGAAGCTGTGGCCGCCGGTCGGGTCGGTGCGGCCGCTCCGTTCCATATGGGAATGATGGGCTTCAACCCCGACCCGTCCGAACTCCAAGACGTTTCGGGACCAGCTGTCGCGTCACGGTTCGCAGACGCCGGCGTCGATATCGTTCTTCTGGTACCCGGCTGACCGATGTGCCACCGGTCCGTGGGACTGGTTCAGGGAGCTATCGAACGCGCCGGCATGCCAACGGTCAGCCTGTCACTGCGACCGGAGATCACCTTTGGGGTGCGGGTCTCGAGAGCCGCCTACGTGCGTTTCCCGATGGGAAATCCATTTGGAGAACCCGATCATCCTGAGCAAGGTCGCCTGGTCTTCGGGGCGCTGCTCGATCTACTGGAAAACGCCACCGGGCCCGAGTTCGTCGAACTGCCCTACCGGTGGAAGCGATGGGAGAAATGGCTATGAGCGCCTATGACGCTATGAGCACGGCAACCGATGCCCTCGAAGCCGGTCTATACGGTGCCCTCGACGGATGTGACCAATACCAGGCGGCCATCGAGAGGTTGCTCGTCGAAGAATCTGCCAAGGACGAACCGAACGCTGTCATGGTCAAGCGTCTTAAGCAGTTTCAGGCCAGACTTACCAAGATTGCTTCGTTCGTCGAAGACGACGCGCTCACCGAGTTCGTCTTCCTACGCGATCGGCTGTTCTCCGTGGACCAAATCGACAAGGGTCAATTCATCTAGTCGCGATACGGGGGTCGGTCCCCCAGCGAGCGTCGCGAGTGTCCGGGGGGAAGGGTCCCGTCGCCGCAGGCGATGGGTAGGGGGGCTGGTTCCCACCACCGGCACCTGCTCAAATCTCGTTCCCGCCACCGGCACCTGCGCTGCCCTTGCGAGCGCCGGTTCCCCCACGGTTGTTATCCCACCTGCGCCGGCAGCGGTAGCTAGCCAGCCCCGTCTGCGGCCGCCACCGAAACGTAGCACTCGGCGGCCGGCAATCCATCGGTATCGAACCAGAGGTTGGGGGTGATCTGTGGCACGGTGGTTCTCCTGTGCTTGGAAGTTTCTCGACGTCTACGTCGGTCGAGGGCTTGGCCCCCAAAACTATCAGCTGGTAGGCGGTCGGATCAGCCGACCTGCCCCTCGACCGATGCTCGTTCGAGCCCGTCGAGGATCAGGTCGAGGCCGAACTCGAAGGATGCTCCGAAGCTGTATCCCGGTTTGAGTACATGATCGACCGTGAACTCGAGGAAGCTGGGGTAGGCGCCTTCCGGAAATGCTGCGACGATTCCGGCGGCCAACTCGTCGAGTTGAACGGCCGGTGTTCCGCCCTCAAACGGAAGGCTGGTCTCCTGGAGTGCGAAGCCGTAAAGGAAGGCGTCGATGGTGGCATAGGCATGGGCGGTCAACTGGAGCGACAGACCGCCGCGACGAAGACACCCGATGACGGCGTCGTGGTGATTCATGGTCGCCGGACCTGGCGACGTCCGCGACTCCATGAGGGGCGCCGCCCACCGGTGGCGAGTCAACGCCTGGCGCGCCGAGAGGCAACGCTCCCTGATCGCCGACTTCCAGTCGTGGTCGGTCGGTGGGAGGTCGATCTCGCTGAAGACGAGGTCGACCATCCCGTCGATGATCTCCTCCTTGCCGTCCACGTGGTGGTAGATCGTCATGGGCTTCACGCCGAGTGCTGCCGCCAGCTTCCGCATTGTCAGGGCATCGACGCCGATCTCGTCGGCGAGCGCTACCGCTCCCTCCAGGACGCGCTCTCTCGTGAGGGGGTCTCGCGGTTTGTCGGTCATGTCCACTCCACTTCGGTTGCGCTCTTGACAATCGTACTAAGTACGAGTACCTTTCGCCACACGATAGTCGTACTAAGTACGGTTCGAGTCGATTCAGGAGACGATGAAGATGACCACAACAAACGAGCAGGGGAGCACCGACATGAGCGAAGAGCGGCGATCCAACACGATGCGGGCGATCGTCCAGCGGGCCTTCGGCTCGGCCGAGACGCTTCAGCTGACCGACATCGAGACGCCGCGAATCGAGGCGGACGAGGTCCTCATCGAGGTGCATGCCGCCGGCGTCGATCGCGGTGTTTGGCATTTGATGATGGGAATGCCCTATCTGGTGCGTCTGGCTGGGTTCGGGTTCACCAAGCCCAAGACGCCGATCCCCGGCCTCGACGTTTCAGGCCGCGTTGTCGCAGTTGGTAGCAGCGTGAGCCGGTTCGAGGTTGGCGATGAGGTCTTCGGCATCGCACGCGGCTCGTACGCCGAGTTCGCCGCAGCCAAAGCGAGCAAGCTGGCTCACAAACCCGCCAACCTCTCCTTCGAGCAGGCCGCCGTCGCCGCCATCTCCGGTATCACCGCACTCCAGGGCCTCACGGACGTCGCCAAGCTCGAACCGGGCCGACGAGTCCTGGTGATTGGTGCCTCCGGTGGGGTCGGTACTTTTGCCGTGCAGCTCGCCAAGGCCCTCGGCGGCGATGTCACCGGCGTCGCCAGCGGTCGCAAGCTCGACCTCGTTCGCTCGCTCGGAGCCGATCACGCGATTGATTACGCGACCACCGATTATCTCGACGGAACCACTCAGTACGACCTGATCCTGGACGCCGGCGGCCTCAACCCGCTACGCCGTCTGCGCAAGGCTCTCAAGAAGAATGGGACGCTGGTGATCGTCGGTGGGGAAGGCGGTGGGCATATCACCGGCGGGATCGGACGCCAACTCCGCGCAATGCTGTTGTCACCGTTCGTCAGTCAGCGGCTCACGATGTTTATCAGCACCGAGAGTCACACGCACATTGAGAGACTCGCCGAGTACATGGCGTCCGGTCAGGTGAGCCCGGCGGTCGGTTGCCGCTACCGCCTCGAAGAGGTCCCAGCCGCAATCGCGGACCTCGAGGCAGGGAACGCATTGGGCAAGTCGGTGATCGTGGTGCGTGGATCGGATACGAACCCGCGTTGAGCTGCGCCTGCGTGGTGTCCGGCTTCGGCGGAGACCAGGGTCGTCAGCATAGGTGCGTCAGTCTTCCGATCGTTCGAGGCCGTCGAGGATCAGGTCGAGAAATCGTACCCCACCAACGTAGCCGGGTCGCAGCAGGTAGATTCGAGCACCATGAAGGCTGTCACCAGAAGTCGCTACGGCGGGGCTGAAGTACTCGAACTCCGTGAGATCGAGCGACCCGAGCCCGGCGAGGGTCAGGTCCTCATCGAGGTGCGGGCCGCATCACTCAATGCACTCGACTGGCACCTCCTCACCGGGACGCCTTACTTGGTCCGGCTCATCAACGGGCTCCGGGCGCCGAAACGTGCCGGGTTCGGGGTCGATGTCGCGGGGATCGTCGAATCGGTCGGCGAAGGTGTCGAGGGGGTCCGTCCCGGGGATGCCGTGTATGGCGCCGGGTCTGGCACGTGCGCCGAGTATGCGCTGGCGAAGGCGCAGCTCCTGTTGCCGCTGCCCGACGGTATCGACTTCAATCAGGCCGCCACCTTCAATGTCGCCGCCATCACCGCTCTCCAAGGGCTTCGGGACGTGGGAAGTGTGAAGCAAGGGCAACGCGTGCTGATCAACGGAGCGGCCGGTGGTGTGGGAACGTACGCTGTGCAGATCGCCAAGCTGATGGGAGCGCACGTGAGTGCGGTGTGCAGCGGGCGAAACGTCGAAATGGTCCGCTCGCTCGGGGCTGACGAGGTCATCGATTACACCGAGACTGATGTGACCGATCTTGGTCTGCACTTCGATGTCATCTTCGACAACGCCGGCAGCCAGCGTCCATCGAAGCTCGCGCGGATGCTCGAGCCTGATGGCGTCGTCGTCCTGGTTACCGGCCCGAAGGGCGGGAAGGTTATCGGTCCGATCGGCCATATCGTCCGATCCAAGCTTCGATTCGCCTTCGGGACCCGCCGGGCGAAGAACATAAATGCCGTCACCAAGCGCCAGGATCTCCAACAGATCGGCGACTGGGTGGCCGACGGCTCGATCACCCCCGCCATTCATCGTACGTTCTCACTCGATGAGACGATGGACGCGGTCAAGTTGCTCGGCAGCGGCCATGCCCCGGCCAAGCTCGTGATCAACCTGCGGGATTGACCCCAGAGCTCGGGCCCGGTTAGCCCTTTGACTAGGCGATCTCGGTGTATGCGGCGGTCATTCGCTTGCTCAGCCAATCCTCCGGCCTGAGAATGTAGAGGCCCCCGTTGACCCGGTCGGTAATGAAGACCGTGTGGTCGGCGTCTACCCAGACATCGTTGATCTGAACCGCCGGTTGGTCGTCAGGCGTGTCCGGAAGGTAGTGGCCGATCTCGACCGGTTCGGCCGCGTTCTCGATGTCATAGACCCGCAGGCCACCGTTGAAATAGGTAGCGAACACGAGTGTCTGGCTCTGATAGGACCCTGGCTGATTCTCGTGCAGGCAATGGGCTCCAAATCGCAGGCCTCGATCGCAAAAGTCACCCTCGGGAACCGGGCAGATCGCGACCACTTTCGGGTTGGTTTCGTCGCTGATGTCGACGATCCGGACCATGTGCGGGTCGTCTTCGCAACCGTTGGTGACCGCTTCGTCGGTCACGACCAAAAGATTGCGGTCCGGCAGAGGGAGACAGGTATGGGTGTGTCCCCCGATCTCCCAGTTGAGGTGTGAGATCGTTTGAGGGCTTGTCATGTCGGAAATATCGAGGATGACCATGCCCGAATTCCAGAACCCGGCGTAGGCGCGATTGCCATGGACCAGGGCGTGGTGGACGGATCGTTCCTCGTCCGCCGGCCAATCGGGGGTTTCGCCGTCTGCCATACCGGGCCACCACCAGCGCCCGGTCTCAACGGGATTGGTCGGATCGGAAACGTCGATGATGTTCCAGATTCGCTCAACGAATCCAGTGGGTCGCGATGACACGTAGGCGTAGCGCCCGCCGGTGTAAGAGATGCGGTGAACCCCCATCCCGGTCGAATCCCAAAAGCCCACCTCGGTTGGGGCGAGCGGATCGGTTGTGTCATAGACGGCCATGCCGACCCGAGCGGGTGGGCCGCCCCGGAACGCTTCATGGTTTGTAAGTAGTAGTCCGTCGGCCGCCACTGCTTTGTGCGTGTGGCCGCCATCGGGTGCCGGCCACTGGTCGACCAGACGCGGCGAAGTCAGATCTGAAATATCCAGGATCGAGGTGCCCTGTCGGGAGGGACCGAAGTGGGCAACGTAGAGCGCGTCGCCGTTACGGGCGATCTGCATTCCGTCGCCATTGCCCCCCAGATTCGAATGACCTATGAGTTTGAAACCAAGCGAGTCCTCAGGATGTCCCATCAGTCGCTCGTCGGATTGTGCCCGGCGACCACGGTTTCGCCGTGTGCCTGATCAATCGCTTCTTGGAGTTGACCCTGCTTGGATCCGAGGGTCCGTAGCCACCGTTGACCACCGAACGTGAATCCCACCCAGTAGCCAAGTTCAACGAGTTCGGCCTCGGTGAACTCGTTGTGGAGGTCCACCCACATGGCGTCATCGGCGAGATCGGGGTTCCACATGATGGCATCTGCATATCGCATGGCCAGTTTCTGACGGTCGGAGTATTTGTCTGACCGTTCGTAGTTGAGGATTTCGAAGCGCTCGTCGTCGTCGGTGTTGATGGTTCGGGCGATACCCTGATTCGAGCAGTAGGTGCAGTCGCCGGAGATGGCGATGTATGCCCGGATGAGTTCCTTGAGGTCGAAGTCGAGGAATCCTTCGTCGTAGATCCACTCCCGGGTCCTGGTGAAGGACCTCATGACGCCTGGTACATGGGCGCGAATTGCCTGAAATTCAGGACCGGGCTTGCCGTGCGTCATGGCACTTTCAAGAAACTCCCGACAATCGGGTTCATCGATGGTTTCCAGCAGCCGGAAACTGATACGTGCCATGTCGGGTCCTTTCAGCGACTGCAATCGATTGTAGTACACTGGAATACACTCGGAGAGCGCCAGTTTGGAGTCCGACGGTATCGTTCCGTGGCATCCACTAGGGGAGACAAGACCATGGCTCAGCGGACCACTCTCAAGGATGTAGCTCGCGAGGCGGGTGTCCACACGTCGACTGCCTCGCGAGCTCTCAACGACCTGACCAGTTCGGTCGTCAACCGGGAAACCCTCGAGCGCGTTCTCGAGGCGGCCCATCGCCTCGGATATGCTCCGCATCCTCTGGCCCGAGGTCTTCGCACCAACCAGACCATGACCGCCGGGATCGTCATACCTGATGTCGAAAACCCACTGTTCGGCCAAATCATCGCCGGCGTCGAGTCAGCGCTCGGTGAAGACGGCTATTCACTGCTCATCGCCAACACCGAGCGAAACCATCCGGATCCGGATTCAGCCATACGGGCGTTCGTCGAGCGACGGGTTGATGGACTCATTTTGGCGACGGCCACGCGCGACGATGTGCTTCTTGAGACGCTGGCATCGGGAGATATTCCGATCGTGTTGGTAAACCGGACTACCGAACGGGTCAACCTCCCATCCGTTCTGGGCGACGATCATGCCGGTATTGGCCTGGCGGTCGAGCACCTCGAAGCCCTCGGTCACGTCGCCATCGGGCATGTTGCCGGCCCGCTGTCACTGTCGACCGGGCGCGATCGGTGCGAAGCGTTCAGCAACTGGATGAACAAGCTCGGATTGGTCGCCGATCGATCCAACATCGAAGAGGCTGACTGGTTTCAGGTGGAGCCAGGATACGTTGCCGCCCGAACACTTCTTGAGCGACGACCCGATCTCACCGCCCTGGTAGCCGGAAATGATCTGCTGGCGCTCGGGGCGTACCGGGCCATCAGAGACATGGGCCTCCTGGTGGGTGAGGATATTTCCGTCACTGGTTACAACGACATGCCTTTGGTCGATCTGATGGAACCCGGATTGACGACGGTGCGGATCCCGTACCGGGAAATGGGCGCCGAGGCCGCCCGGCGGCTCCTCTTGAACATGCGGAGTTCCTCGCCAGAGATCAATCAGGTGAAGTTGACGCCGAAGCTTTCGATCCGGGGTTCCACCGGACTGGTGGCAACCTGACCACGGTCACCGCTTCTCGAGGCTTCTCCATAGGACTCGCAGGCGGGCTTTTCGTCATTACGGTCGCTGCCTTCAGCCGGATCCCGGTCGTTGCGCAGATTGGCAGGGACCTCAGTCTGTCTTCGGTCGGCGTCGGCGCCCTGGCATCGATGTTCGCAGTCGGGAGAGTCGTGACCGACATTCCGGCGGGTCGACTGTCCGATCGGGTCAAGCCCGGACTCATGATGGCGATTGCTGGTTCGCTGGTCATGGTTGGCAGTGCTCTTCTGGCCATTGCCCATCGGCCCCTGGTCGCTTTTGTTGGAGTCTTCGTAGCCGGGGCGGGATCGGCATGGACGCTCACAACTTCGATGGCCTACTTTGCCCGAGCCCCGAAGGCGCGTCGCGGTAAATCTCTGTCGTACATGGCTGCCGCTCTCTTGACAGGGCAGGCGGTCGGCCCGGCGGTGGGTGGGGTGTTGGCGGGGATATTTGATTGGCGATGGTCGCTGGTACTTGCATCAGTCCTTGCGGGGATGACCGCGATTCCGTTCCTACGATGGCGGGGCCCGGCTCGCGAGGCCGTCGACGGTGACGAGGAGTTGGGCGACGACCGGGCGACGCCTCTCGTGCTGGCCGTGCTGTATCTATTGCCTGCGGTTCAGTTTTCGATCGGTGCAGCCATCATCCAGACGCTCATCCCGCTGCTGGCGGATGGTCCGCTGGGAATTCCGGTCGGGATAGTTGGGATTGCTCTCGGCCTGGGAGCCGTCGGCCGATTTGCCGGCGCCATGTTGGCCGGGCAAGTTTCAGACAGGTTTGGCCGACGACCCGCCCTTCTTCCAGGACTCGCCGTGCAGATTGTCGGACTTTCCATGCTGATGGTCAGTGAGTCGACCTGGGCTTGGTGGGCAACCATTCTGCTCGTCAGTTTGGGTTCGGTCACGGTCAACGTCGGTACGACTATCCTCGCTGACCTCAGCGGTGGATCGTTGGGCCATCGCCTTGGCGTCTTTCGACTGACCGGTGACTCGGCGTTTGTGGTTGCCCCGCTCCTCGCCGGTTGGCTCTATGCGAGGTCGGGCCAGGCTATTGCAACCATTCCATCGGTTGCGTTGACAGGGTTTGTGTTGGTCGCTGCCTTCCTCTGGCTGCCCGAAACCCACCGGTAGCCGACCGGCTGCAATCGTTTGCAGCTACCATGGCATCTGACGATTGGAGCCATCTATGCCGCGTATCTCATACCCGAACCTTGACGAGGTGACCGATCCTGAGACGCTGGCCATTCTCGATAGAGCGCGTCGGGTGGGTACCCCGCGCCCGGAGAGCCAGGCGATCCGGACTCATGTTCCTGCGGTCCTCAAGACGTTCACGGCGGCCTGGATGGACACGTTTGTCAACGGGGTTCTCGACCACGAAACCAAAGAGTTGTGCCGGGTGTACGTCACCAAGACCGTCAATTGTGGATATTGCTCTGCCCAGCGTTCGGTCGACGCCGATGTCACCGAAGACCACTACGACGATCTCCTCATGTTCGAAAAGTCCGACAAGTACACCGAACGAGAGAAGGCTGCTTTGCGCTACACGGACTCCATCGTGTGGGATGCCGGCCTCGCCACCGATGCAGTGTGGGAACAGCTCCACGCCAATTTCACCGAACCGGAATTGGTGGAACTCGGATTCTTCATCGCGTTGACCTCAGGTCAGCAACGCTGGATCAAAACACTTGACCTTGGTCACCGCGAAGTGATGGCCGACACGGAGGCCGGACTCGCCGCGTCTCAGGGATAGGTCGGGTCAGGAGTAACTTCCTGGCGTGGCCGAAGCCAGTCGTCTTCATCCTTGTGAGCTGGAAAACTCAGCCCGCTCCGGCGTCGGTTCCCTGTATGCCCTTCAGCCTCTCTTCCCCGTCCCACCGTTCATAGTCATCAGTCCGGTCGCCGCGGAAGGCGGCGCTCTGGGCGATCACCTGACTGGCCATCTCGGCGGCGTCGCCTGCTTGCTCGCCGCCTCGACCGGTGGCTTCTCGAAGCATCGCCCAAACGACGAGCGCTGCGACCAACAACCCGATTATTCCGATGAACCACATCATGTTCTCAGAATGCGCCTTGTCGGGCCTGGTTGTCGAGGGTCTAAAGTCCGTCGTCGTACTCGATGTTCTCCGGGCCAGGGATAGGTCGGGTCAGAAGGAACCTCCTGGTCAGGCAGGCACCAGTCGTCCTTCTGGCTATACGGCGTGGTCTAGCCGCCGCCCATGCCACTGTCGTTTCCCTGGATACCTTTCAAGCGCTCAACCCCGTCCCACCCCGCGTGGTCTTGCGACCGGTCGACGCGGAAGGCGGCGCTCTGGGCGATCACCTGACTGGCCATCTCGGCGGCGTCGCCTTCTTGCTCCCCGCCTCGACCGGTGGCTTCTCTAAGCATCGCCCATATGACGATCACAGCAACCAGGATCGCGAATAGTCCGAGGAGCCAGATCATGTGTTGATGCTACTGGGACTGGGGCGGTTTACGCGGGGCTATAGGCCGTCGTCGTACTCGATGTTCTCCGGCTTGAGTTCCATGCCGGAGCCGCGAGCCGTCTTGGTGAGCAACGCCATGAAATCTTCTTCGCCGTATCCCTGACCGATGCCGTCGATCACGATCTGATTCACCAGGGCGGTGGTTGGCATGGGGACGTTGTAGTCATGGGCTGCTGACAGGCCGAGCTCGAGGTCTTTGCGAAGCAGGGGCCAGGTGAAGGTGGGTGTGTAGTCGAGGTTGACAATTGCCGGACTCTTGTACCGGGTGAAAACCGACCCCATCACGCTGTCATTGAGGAAGTCGAGAAAGGCCGAACGATCGACGCCGCCGGCTTCGGCGAGCACGGTGATTTCGGCGAGGGTCTGGGCGACCACTCCGAGCATTACGTTGTGACAGATCTTGACCAATCGGGCCTGCTCATCGGCGCCCACATACGTCACGCCCTTGCCGAACAACTCGAGATAGGGAAGAGCGGTGTCGTGGGCATCGCGAGGGCCGGATGTCACGACGGTGAGTCCGCCGGACGCAACGACCTTGGGGTTGCCCGATACGGGTGCGGCGAGCATCTGCACGCCGAGCGCCGCGGCACTCTCGCGTAATGTGACCGAGGTCGGGGGGTCAATGGTGGTCGAGTCGACGATTATCGAGGGCCGCCGATTCGGGTCGGACAGCACGCCCTGGGGTCCGGTCGTCACGTCGACGACATCCTTGCCGCTCGCCACGATGGTGAAAATGATGTCCCGGTCTGCCAACTCAATGGGGGTATCGACAATCTGGGCTCCAAGCGCCGCGAGAGGCTCCGCTTTGGAACGGGTTCGGTTGTACACGCCGACATCGACGCCTGCCTTGAGAAGGCGCGACACCAATTCGTATCCCATCCGCCCTGTGCCTATCCAGCCGATCCTGTGTGGGAATTCACTCATGTTCGTTTGCCTTCCGGTGGCTTTTTGGCCTGTTTCGTCGTCGTTCTGCAATCGATTGTAGCCAGGCGGAATGCGGCGAAATGGTTCAGGAACGGTTTTCCTTCAAAGAGTTCGATGTCAAGGCGGGCGGACAAGCCGACCGACTAGGTAATCAGGGCCTCTTCGAGGTCGGCGATGATGTCGGTGATGTCCTCCAAGCCAACCGAAATCCGGAGGGTTCCGTCGCTGATCCCGGCTGCTTCACGGCCGTCGGGTCCGAGGCGCCGATGCGTTGTGGTCGCCGGGTGCGTGATCAACGTTTTTGCGTCTCCGAGGTTATTCGAGATGTCGATGATACGGAGGCGATTCAGAACGGCGAATGCGCCTTCCTTTCCACCTGGCACCTCGAAAGTAACCACTGTTCCACCGCCGGTCATCTGTTGGCGGGCGAGCTGGTGCTGCGGATGACTCGTCAAGAATGGATGCAGCACCTGCGGCACGCGGGTTTCGAGAAAGCTGGCGACGCGTAATGCGGCCTGGCTTTGGTGATCGACCCGCAAACGGAGCGTTTCCAGCCCCTTGAGTGCCACCCAGGCGTTGAATGGACTCATCGAGGGGCCAGTGTGGCGCATGAACGGTTGTAGATCCTGTGAGATGAACTCTTCGGTTCCGATGATCGCCCCGCCCAACGTGCGACCTTGCCCGTCGATGTGTTTGGTCGTCGAGTACACGACGACGTCGGCGCCGAGCTCCAACGGTTTCTGGAGTAGCGGGGTGGCGAACACGTTGTCGACGACGACGGTTGCCCCGGCCTGGTGGGCCAGTTCCGAAACGGCTGCGATGTCAACGAGTTCCAACATCGGGTTGGATGGGGTCTCGAAAAACACGGCCTTGGCCGGGGTGGCCAGGGCGTTCGCCCATTGATCGAGGTCGGTTCCGTCGACGAAGTCTGTGTGGACGCCAAACCGGGGGAGCAACTCGGTGAGGATCACGGAGCAGGAACCAAACAAACCTCGAGCGGCCACAATGCGATCGCCGCTCTCGACAAGAGCGAGTAGGGCGTTGAAAACCGCCGCCATGCCGCTGGCCGTCGCCCAACATGCCTCGCCACCTTCCATGAGTCGCAGTCGTTCCTCGAACATGCGGATGGTCGGATTCCCGTAGCGGGAGTAGATGAATCGGTCGGTCTCTCCGGCGAAGGCCGCTTCTGCCGCTTCGGCCGACTCGTAGACATATCCTGATGTGAGGAAGAGCGCTTCGGAGGTTTCCTCGAAGCCGGTGCGGTCGATGCCGCCGCGGACTGCGTTGGTGTCTGGTTGCCAGGGTTCCATAACGCCTCATTCGGGGATCGGCATGTTAACGCCAACGCTGCCCGCTGCCACTTCCGCCTGAACGAGTGTGCATCCACATTCCATATCGCAACTCGTATGCACACTCGTTCTCGTAGGTCCCGCCGTCCCCAGACGAGTGTGCATCCACACTCGCTAGGGCAACTCGTATGCGCACTCGTTCGGTGGGCTGGTTCGCTACGGGCGGTGGTGCAACAACAAAGGAGGGCGGACCCAATGGTCCGCCCTCCTGAATCGTGAGCAACTCGTGAGTCGGTTAGGCGTCTGCCATGGCCCGCCCGGGGCCGAAACCACCGTGCCGACCACCCTCCGGTGCGAAACCGTCGGGCCCGAAGCCGTCTCTGTGACCACCGCCGTTGGGTCCGAAGCCGTCAGGTCCGAAGCCGTCAGGTCCGAAACCGCCTCGTCCAAGGGGCACCTCGCCATTCACCATGTCGGTAATGTGCTGGGTCATCTCGGCCAGTGCCAGATCGGCCTGTTCCTGAGTGATCCTGTCGTCGGTGACGGCCGTCTCGAGGCGTTCTGTCCTTTCTGCAACGAGTGTGCTGATCACTTCGTCAACCGCCAGCCCTTTGGAGTCTGCCAGTTCGGCGACCGTCGCCCCCGCTTGGAGTTGAGTCCTCAACTCGAGTGCGTCGATACCGAGGAGATCAGGGAGCGTCGAGCTCATTCCGAAACCCTCACCGGGTCCGCGCATGCCTGCCCGGTCGCCATCGGGACCACGCAAGTGCGCCCCATCACCGAACCCGCCACCTGGTCCGCCCATTGGCAGAGTCCCGTTAAGGATGTCGTCGACGTGATCTCCTACCGTGGCCAGGCGTTCGTCAGCCTGGGCCTGGGTGAGATAGCCGTCGGTTACATGCTCAGCCATATGCGATTGCATCTCGGCCACCAGGGCTTCGGCTACCGCGTCGGCGCTAACTCCGTTGGCGTCTGCAATCTCGGCGACGGTGAGACCTTCTGCAATCTGGGCGCGGAGTTCGTCGAACGTGATGCCGATGGTTTCGGCAATCGTCTCGAACCCTGCTCCACCTCCGTGCCGGAACGTCCGATCCGGGGCCTCGGTTGTGGTGTCGTCCGTCGTTGTGTCCGGTTGGGCGCCTGCTATGCCCGGGATTGCGATGGCCGCAGCAGTCAGGGCAGTCGCCATAATGACAGTGACTTTCCGCATGTTGGACTCCTTTCTGAGTCGGGTACTTGATGTCACTATCGAACAGCCATGTGAGCCGGGCGTTATGGCTCGCTAAGGCCTGCCTGATACATGGATAAGAGGCTTCTTATGGGACTTAGGACCGTGTTGGATACGAATCATCGACATGGCCGGGGCCAACGTGACAGACTCGGTGGATCCACATCGAAAGGGCCACCGTGCCATATCGGACCATCATCGAACCGTTTCGGATTCACACAGTCCAGGCCATAGACCTGACCGACCGCACCACCCGCCAGTCAGCTCTCGAGAGAGCCGGCTACAACGTATTCGGGCTTCGTGCTGAGGAGGTGACCATCGATCTGCTCACCGACTCAGGGACAGGAGCCATGTCGGCTCAACAATGGGCCGGGATGATGCTTGGTGACGAGTCATACGCGGGAAGCCGGTCGTTCTATCGGTTCGAGGATACGGTACAAACCATTACCGGTCTCACCGAGGTGATCCCCACCCACCAGGGCCGTGCCGCCGAGCGAATTCTCTTTACGACCATGGTTTCGGCCGGTGACGTCGTGCCCAACAACACTCACTTCGACACGACCAGGGCGAATGTCGAGTTTCAAGGAGCCGAAGCCCGCGACCTGGTGATCGCCGAGGGGCTTGATCCCTCCTTGATTCACCCCTTCAAGGGCAACATGGACGTGGACGCCCTGGTCGCCACCATCGAAGAGGTCGGTGTGGATCGGGTGCCGCTCGTCATGGTCACGGTCACGAACAATTCGGGAGGCGGCCAGCCGGTTTCGATGGCCAACCTGAGGGCGGTCCGGGCGGTATGTGACCGATATGGCATACCTTTCTTCCTGGACGCTTGCCGTTTCGCCGAAAACTCATGGTTCATCAAGATTCGGGAAGAGGGTTACGCAGACAAGACCCCCCGGGAGATCGCCCTCGAGATGTTCTCTCTGGCAGACGGATGCACGATGTCAGCCAAGAAGGACGGCATGTCGAATATCGGCGGCTTCCTCGCCATGAATGATCCCGACCTGGCTCTCAAATGTCGGAATCTGTTGATTCTCACGGAAGGTTTCCCAACCTACGGAGGTCTGGCCGGCTACGACCTCGAAGCCATCGCCCAAGGCCTCAACGAGGCCCTCGAAGAGAACTATCTGGAGTATCGAATCCGTTCGACTGAATATCTTGCCGAGAAGGTGTCGAGCGCCGGATTGCCGATCGTTCTGCCCGCCGGGGGGCATGCCGTTTATTTGGATGCCGCCGCGCTGTTACCGCATATTCCGGCCAGCCAGTATCCGGCCCAGGCACTAGCTGTGGCGCTATATCTCGATGGGGGGGTCCGAGGGGTCGAGATCGGGTCGGTCATGTTCGGCAAACCTCAGGAGGACGGTTCTGAGATTCCTGCTTCGATGGAACTGGTGCGGCTAGCAGTCCCGCGACGAACCTATACGCAGAGCCATATCGATTATGTCGGGGAAGTGATGATCGACGTTGCCGAACGAGCCGGTGAGATTCGTGGCTTGAGGATCACTGAGCAAGCGCCCTGGCTGCGCCACTTTACGGCTCGTTTCGAGCCGGTGTAGGCGCCGATGAATCAGTTGACTCCAAGCAACTCGTTCGCCATCGCCCGTAAGGCCGATGGCAAGAACGGTTTGTCGAGATAGGCGCTCGCTCCGAGGTTCAACACCTCTTGTTCTATGCCAGGTCCATGAGCCGTGATGACAATGACCGGCACGTCGGTCAGGCGGTCGGACGACCGCATCTGGCGGAGGATTTCACGCCCGTCGGTGCCAGGTAGAGCCAGGTCGAGGAGGACAAGATCGGGAATCGTCAGCTTGAGCCACTCAAGAGCGGCACTGCCATCTCCCAGGAATTCGTACTCTGCTTTGAGTGCACGGAGGCTGAGTTCAATGACGTCGTGGATGACGGGGACATCTTCGACCACCAGAATCAGCGGTCGGTCTGATGGGTGGTTGACGTCCTGGTTGGAACTGCCGTCACCAGTGTTGGTTGTCATCGACGCCTCAATCGTTGGGTCACCGCGGATCCCCCCCGCTTGAGAGATCCTAGCCGGGTCCCTCGCCGTTTCTTGACCCGCCGGATGGTTTGGGTGCGAACGGGTCACCCACCGGACACTGCAACTGCGGCAGCCGGGCTGAGCGGGCCCATGGCTTCAGGGTCGTCCAGGTACCCATACGGAATTTTCACTTGGCGCGGTCCGTGGGTGTGGCCCCGTGGCATGGCAGCGGCCTCGGAGGGGAACGGCTGGGTTAGGTCGACGCCATCAAACATGGAGCGTACGTCGGCGACTGTCTCGATGGCGTGCAGGCCGGTGCGGATGTCTTTGCCGACGGTATAGCCCTTGAGGTACCACGAGGTGTGTTTGCGAAACGACCTGATTCCCCGGTGTTCGTCGAACCAGTCGATGAGTAGTTGAGCGTGTTCGGCCATGATGTCGACGACCTCGCCAAGGGTGGGCGGGGCGGTCGTCGGGAGCCCGGCGAATCCTTCCGCCAATTCTCGGAACAGCCACGGTCGTCCCAGACAACCTCGTCCGACCACCACGCCATCGCAACCTGTCTCGGCCATCATCTTCTGGGCGTCGGCGTACTCGAAGACGTCTCCGTTGCCAAGGACCGGGATGGTCGTGATGGCCTGCTTGAGTTCACCGATTGCTTCCCACCGGGCACTGCCCGAATAGAGCTGCTCGGCCGTTCGGGCGTGCAAGGCGACTGCGGATGCTCCGGCATCCTCGGCGATCCGGCCTGCCTGGATGAACGTGAGGTGGTCGTCGTCGATGCCCATCCGGAACTTGACGGTGACCGGAACGGTGCCAGCCGCCTTGACGGCTGCTTGAACGATCTCACCGTAGAGGCGATGCCGGTATGGAAGGACCGCCCCACCACCGTGGCGGGTTACCTTCGGGGCCGGGCATCCAAAATTGAAATCGACATGATGAACTCCCTTGAGATCGATGAGACGCTCCACAGCACCACCGGCGGCGGCCGCATCGGTGGCGTAGAGCTGCATCGACCTGGTCGTCTCATTGGGGCCGAATGTCGCCAGGTGGAGGGTCCGCTCGTCCTCTTCGACGATGGCCCTGGCGCCGAGCATTTCCGAAACATACAAACCCGCGCCGAACCGTCGGCATAATTCCCGGAACGGCAAGTTGGTAACCCCTGCCATGGGGGCGAGAACCACCGGAGGCGAGATCTCCAGGTTGCCGATCTTGAGCTGGTCAGCCACGCATGACCTCCACGCCTTGTCGGGTCAACAAGTCGACGGCCGTATCGAGCGGTAGCCCGATGACATTCGAAACACTGCCGACCAGGCCGGCAACGAGCGCCATCCCGATCCCTTGCATCCCGTAGGCGCCCGCTTTGTCGAGTGGTTCGCCGGTCGCCACGTACCAGTCGATCTGGCCGGGAGTGAGCTCGGCCATGGTGACGTCGGTCCGGACGACCTCAGACAACAATCCGGCAGGTCCGTTGCTGCATACCCCGCTGAAGACGGTGTGGGTCATACCAGAAAGGCGCGAAAGCATCTCGACGGCCTCGGCCGGCCCGCCGGGTTTGCCCATCACGTTGCCATCGAGCACCACGGTGGTATCGGCGGCCAGGACAATTCCCTCCGCGATGGTGGCAGCTTTCAGTTCGGCAACCCGTCGCACATAGACATCAGCCGGTTCCTGGGGTAGCAGCGTTTCGTCGACATCCGGAGCGAGCACGGTGAACTCAAGCCCGAGCTGGGAGAGCAGCTGGCGACGGCGCGGCGAACCAGAGGCGAGAATGAACTGTGACATGGGTCACCAGGATAGGTCATATGCCCGGATTCGCCGTCAGGCCGGGTCCGATCCCGCGCTTCGATGGGAGTAGATTCAGAGCCAGGTTTCGACAAGAGAGAGCAAATCGTGGCGGACAAAGCAGACGCGGTGGTGATTGGCGCCGGAGTGATCGGTTCGGCGATCACGTTCGAGTTGGCCCGGCGCGGCCGCTCAGTCATTTGTGTCGATGCCGGCGACGGGGTGGGGGCCGGTTCGACTAGCGCCTCAAGTGCCATTATCCGGTTCCACTACTCCACTCATGACTCCGTGTTGACCGCCTGGGAGTCAGCTGCCATGTGGCTTGACCTCTCCAACCATCTCGGGATCGAGGACCAGGCAGGAATGGCTCGCTTTGTCCAGACCGGATGCCTCGTGTTCGATTTTCCCGGAACCAACCGGCCAGAGGTGCTCGGCCACTTCGACGCGGTCGGTGTGCCCTATGAGGAACTCGGCGCCGGTGAGATCAAAGAGCGGTATCCCGCGCTCGATGTGGGCGACTACTTTCCGCCGAGGTCCGTCGACGATCCCGAGTTTGGCGCCGACCCAGTCGGTGAGGTCGGCGGGTACTTCACCCCTGATGCCGGATTCATCGACGACCCGATGCTGGCTGCCGGCAATTTCATGAATGCTGCCCGCCATAACGGTGCGGCTTTGCGTCTGAGGTCAGAGGTTGTCGCCATTCGTCAACAGGGTGGAGCCGTATCCGGAGTCGACCTGGCCTCGGGTGAGTCGATCGAATGTCCGATCGTTATCAACGTTGGCGGTCCTGATTCGGGTTCGATCAACGCCATGGCCGGGGTGACTGGCGACATGAGGATCAACCACCGACCGCTCCGTCAGGAGGTGTTTGTGGCTCAGTCCTCGGCCGGATTCGGAATGGGTGAGGGCACCATCGTCACCGACCTCAACCTGGGCACCTATTTTCGGCCCCACCTCGGTGGCACCTTGCTCATCGGAGGAACGGAGCCCGACTGTGATCCTCTCGAATGGGTGGACGATACGGCTGATTTCAACGTTCATCCCACGGTCATGGGATTCGAGCGCAGCGTCTATCGCGCCGCCCGTCGTCTCCCTGCGATGGGCATCCCTTCCCGGCCGGTTGGTCTGGCGGCGCTTTATGACGCCTCCGACGACTGGGTTCCGCTGTATGACAAGTCCAATTTGGCTGGCTTCTATATGGCGTGTGGTACCAGTGGCAATCAGTTCAAGAACGCCCCGATGGCCGGAATCTTCTTGGCCGAACTCATCGAGGCGGCCGAACGGGGCCAGGACCATGACACCGAACCAGTCCAGGTGCGGGGTGCCCGGACCGGCCAGACAGTCGATCTGGCTGCTTTCTCCCGTCTGCGCCAACCCAGCCTGACGTCGGGCACCGTTCTGGGCTGATCTGACCAAATTGTTGGTGTCAAGGGCTGCCAATCGGCGTAGGTTGTGACTATGGCAGGCCGCTGGGAGGCGATGAGGGGAAGACGATGAAGTACGTTTCAGACCTGACCGAGGCAACCGACTTTTCAGTCACGGAACTTCGGGTCCATGGGGTGGGCGGTTCGAGCCCGGAAGCGTTGGTCGGAGTTCCCCATGTGAATCGGGTAGCCGGTACCCAGCGGGCCGGGTTCTATCGGTCACCAGCCTGGATTTCGCTTGACGGGCCGAAGCGGAACCTTGAGGGCTACTCGTGGGGTGGCATCACATCGAGTTCGGTCTTTCGGGCG
>JAENVV010000040.1 GCA_016650365.1 Acidimicrobiia bacterium | reverse complement strand
CTTGTTGGGCATCCGCTCGTGCGCAAGATCTCCTTCACAGGCTCGACCGCGGTCGGAGTAAATGTCATGAGGATTGCCGCTCCAGATATCAAACGCGTGTCGCTAGAGCTTGGTGGAAAGTCTGCCAACGTCGTTTTTGGCGATGCGGATCTTGACGACTGCGTGCAGTCGTCGGTGTTTGGAGCCTACGACAACACCGGCCAGGACTGCTGCTCGCGTTCTCGAATCCTGGTGGAACGATCGGTTTTCGATGAGTTCGTCGAACGATTTACGGCGAGGGCCGGAACTCTGGTGGTTGGACCAACAGATGATGAAGACACCGAACTTGGGCCGCTGATCTCGGATGGGCATCGTGACAGTGTCGAAGATTATGTTCGGATCGGCGAGCAGGAAGGGGCCACGCTGATTTGTGGAGCAGACCGTCCCGGCGGCGGTCTCTCGTCAGGTAGTTACCTCACACCGGCGGTATTCGTGGACGTGCGACCGGACATGCGCATCATGCAAGAAGAGATCTTCGGCCCGGTGGTTGCCATCGTTCCATTTGATGGTGAGGAAGAGGCCGTCTCATTGGCCAACGATTCGATCTACGGTCTGAGCGGGTCGTTGTGGACCCGCGACATTGGCCGGGCGCTTCGAGTCGCCCGCCGGATTGAGACCGGCATGATTTCGATCAACACCTCGTCCTCCGTGCATATTGAAGCGCCGTTCGGAGGCGTGAAGCGGTCCGGCGTTGGACGCGAACAGGGGATGGTCGCCCTTGAGCACTACTCGGAGCTGAAATCTGTCTTTATCGCCAACAACTGAACCAGCATGACTTCTATTGGGCTACTTCTCTGTGATGAGGTCGATGAGTCGCTTCGAGGATTGACGGGAGGCGACCTTGACGACATCTACACCCGGTTTATCCGGGCAGCCGATCCGACCGTCGAGATCCGCTCGTACCGTGCGTTTACCGGCGAACTTCCCCGATCGACAGATGAGTGTGACGGGTGGGTCATAACCGGTTCTCGATTCTCGGTGTACGACGACGAGCCGTGGATTGCAGATCTACTCGAGTTCATCAGAGAGCTAGACGATGCGCGGGCCAGGACAGTCGGCGTCTGCTTCGGACATCAGGCTATCGCCAAAGCGCTGGGCGGCCAGGTAGGTCCGGCAGGCCTCTGGAAGGTGGGTGTACAAACAATGGACATGGAATCACAACCCTGGTTCACGGGTGCCACCGTCCGTCTTCATGCAATGCATCGTGATGTGGTGTTCAATTTGCCACCGGGCGCCGTGCCCATAGCGAGCGGATCCACGGCGCAGATCCCGGCCTTGCGGGTCGGAGAACACATGCTGAGTATTCAGGATCATCCCGAGTATGACGCCGACTACGAGCGACTGCTGATCGAGCGGCGCGTCCATCTCATTGGGGCCGAGGAATCGGAAGCAGGCATTGGCAGCCTGGGCGGTGATACTGATGGAGGTCAAGTCGGTGACTGGATACTTGCTTTCCTCCGAGATATTCGGCCCGAAGTGGCGCGTTAGCAAGATCTGTACACGAATCCGGTCCTCGTTCCGTCGGGTCAAAGATCGCTCGATCCCATCGGCCCCACCTACCATGCCCGTGTCTAGCGGAGTCACATGAAGCGCGGCGTTGCGGCCATTGTCACTGCATTGGTAATTCTTTCGCTCACAGCGTTTGTGGATTACGGTGCCCGTTCGGCCAATAACGCCCGAGTGCGCGCCGAAGTCTCGGCGAACGCCGACGCACTGGCGAGGAGGCTGAGTGACGCGGTGGTTCGAGAGTCTGCGTCGGTCGAAACGCTGTCAGCCGTCGTTGAACTCAGTGGAGGCGATCCCGAACAACTGGCCTCGAACTTCCCGGTATTTGCCGCCGCCCTGATGGAGGTCGCTCCAAAGATCCGATCCGTCCAGCTCGGGCCAAACTCGATCCTCGAGTACGTGTTTCCCTTGGAAGGCAATGAGGCTGCGCTGGGACTCGATCTGATGGCGGACCCGGATCGAAAAGCGCTTCTCGAGCCAGCCATGGTCTCGGGCGATACGTTGATCCAAGGCCCGGTCGATCTTGTTCAGGGTGGTTCCGGTTTGATCGTGCGCCGGGCGGTCTACGACTCCGACGGCGTGTTCTGGGGCTTTGCGGCGATTGTTCTTGACTGGCCGGCCATCTCCGCCGAGGTCGGCCTGGAACGATCCTCGAGTCAGGTCGTGTCCGGGGTGATGCGTCTGGGAGAGTCGACCATCATTGCGGGCTCTGCCGCGGCCTTCGATGGGGATCCGGTCACCCGGAGTCTCCAGGTTGGGGCGACCGCAACCACCTGGATTCTGGCGATGCGGCCGGGCGACGGATGGCCGACTTCGGCGCCAACCACGGACACTCTGTTGGTTTCGGGGGCATTGATCGCACTTCTCGCAGGCGCCGGTTTATTTCAGCTGTTGGGACGCCCTGAGGCACTGCGTGCAGAGCGCGAGAAAGCATTAAGTGATTTGGCGTTGGCCGAGGCTCGCTACGAAGCCACCTTTCAGCATGCCGGGGTCGGGATTCTTGTTGTGGACTCTCACGGTAAAATCGTGTCAGCCAATCGCGCCTTGAAACGTATTGTCGGATTCGATCCGGATGCTGATATGTCCGGTCGAAGGATCGCCGATTTTATCCGCCCGGAAGATCTCAAATCGATTGAGGAAGTCTCAAGGAATCTGATGAGCTCCGGTGGGGTCGTCGAGGGCGAGTTTCCCCTGATGAGGAACGAGGAGGAACGCTGGTCACGGGTACAAGTGACCGCATTTCGTGACGAGACCGAATCGTACTTTGTCGGGGTCATCGACGATGTCACGGCTCGACGATCAGCCGAATACGCCCTGATCGCCAGCGAGGATCGATATCGACATCTTTTCCAATCCGCACCGATTGCCATCCAGCGGGAGGACTTCTCTGAGGCCAAGCAGCGCCTCGACGAGTACCGGGCGGCCGGGGTTACCGACCTTCGTCCGCTACTCGACGACCCGGACGTCCTGGCAGATCTCGTTGGCCACATTTACGTTACCGATGCCAATCCGGCGGCGCTTGAGCTGAACAAACAGCTTGGCTCGGATTCGGACAATCACGACCTTCGCGACCTTTTGTCCGCCGAGGCACGGGACAGCTTCATTGCCAATCTGATGGCGATTTGGGATGGTGCCGAACTCGCATCGATGCTTGTGTCGCCGATCACTGCTGACGGTCGCCAGCTTCACCTCGACCTCCGGTGGCAGCCGGTGCAAATGGATTACGGACCCGACTACTCGCAGGTGATGTTGACGATCAACGACGTCACCGGCCTTACAGAGGCGCAACGCCGACTTGAGGACTTGCTGGCTTCAAAGGACCGTTTTCTGGCGTCGGTCGCTCACGAGCTGCGAACCCCACTGACGGCGGTGGTTGGCTTCTCCCAGGAACTGAGAGATAACACCGAATTGGCAGAACCCGAGCGACGAGGGTTCGTCAGCCTGGTCGCCCAGAACGGCGTAGAGATGTCCCATCTCATCGAGGACATTCTCGTCATCGCCAGATCAGAAATCGGGGAAGTTCAGGTCGTTTCGAGAAGCTTGGATCTGGCAGCCGAGGTTGCGGCCGTTCTTCGCCTGCTCCCCCACCACGGTCTGCGAGTCGAAGACCCGGAGGTGCCGGTGGTCGCCCAGGGGGATGCGTCACGAGTCCGACAGATCGTCAGGAACCTGGTGACCAATGCGCTTCGTTATGGTGGTCGCGAGGTCTCGATTGACGTCGGCCACTGCGACGGTGGGGTGTATGTGGACGTCAGTGACAACGGACCGCCCCTTCCGCCGGGTGACACCAATCGGATCTTCGAGCCATATCAAAAGCTGCGTGGGCCGGCCTCGGTCCCGGGTTCGATTGGTCTCGGACTCACGGTATCCCGGGCGCTCGCCAGAGCCCAGGGAGGAGACGTGACCGCCGGGCGCGTGGGTAATCACAACGTCTTTCGCCTGGTCCTGCCTGCCGCACTGTAAGGGATATCCGGGTCTGGCCAGGCCTCCTAGCCAAGTTCAACCCGGGGTTTATACATCCGAAAACAGGCCCCGAGAAGGGGGCCGGCTAAACGCTGGAACCCAGGGTGGGGCTCGACCTGGTCCTTTGGTAGTGGAAATCCCATCGCCTTCTGGCAACTTCGGGAAGCCACCGGAAGGTTCTTGTCAAGGTCTGTCTTATTATGTCCGATCATGTCGTAGTGAGGCGGCCCGATGGCAGCCGATCGACGACTGGCTCGGACAAGATGAGGGGCATCAGTGAACGATTTTGACCATGAACCGGCGGGGTCGCAAGGCGGAGGGTTGGTCCGTCCGGCCGGAGCCCACGACGAGTCCATTTCGCCCGATCTGAGCTTGTCGATCCGGGCTGCAATCGGAGGATCGGGTCTGAAGATGCAGTTTCAGCCCATCTTCCAACTCGGCAACTGGCTCGTTGGCGATAAGTCGCCGGTGGGGTATGAGGCTCTGGCTCGGTTTGATTCGCCGGTTCCTACTGATGTTTGGTTTCGTACTGCCCGGCGGATGGGCCTGGGTGTGGAACTCGAATTGGCGGCGATCCGGGCGGCGGTCGAGGGCCTGAGGGACGTTCCCTCTCGTTGTTATCTCACCGTCAACGTGTCACCAGAGGTCGTGGAGTCACTTCCGTTTTCCAATATCCTGACCCGACTCACGTCGGGGCGTATCCGGCTCGAGATTTCGGAAGAGGCCGTGATCGAAGATTACGAGCGCTTCCGTTCGACCCTTGCTCAGCTTCGTCGCCGAGGGTTGCGAATTTTGATCGATGATGTCGGGGCAGGCATGGCAAGCCTGAAACATCTGGTGCTTCTTCCTCATGACTCCATCAAGTTGGATCTTGATGTGGTGCGGGGTGTCGATACCGATCCCAACCGACAGGCGATGGTGGCGGCTCTCGTAGCCTTGTCGAAGGCGACTCAGTCAGAGGTAGTGGCCGAGGGTATTGAAACGATGGCGGAGCTTGTCACCCTGGTGGAACTTTCCGTGGCGTACGGGCAAGGGTTCTACCTCGCCCGGCCGGGACCTCTCCCGAATGTGATTGCTGGAACCCAGGCTTCCAGCAATCAGCCGGCATCGTTCTCGGGGCTCCAGCGCCCGCTTTCGGGTGTACGAACCCCGGGTTGAACCCTGGGTTCCAGCGTTCAGCCGGCATCGTTCTCGGGGCTCCAGCGCCCGCTTTCGGGTGTACGAACCCCGGGTTGAACCCTGGGTTCCAGCGTTCAGCCGGCATCGTTCTCGGGGCTCCAGCGCCCGCTTTCGG
>JAENVV010000039.1 GCA_016650365.1 Acidimicrobiia bacterium | reverse complement strand
GATCCCTCGTCGCTCCATGGCGTGAAGCACGGGAATGAGAGGCATCTCGATTGTGTCAAATAACTCGCGAGAAGCCTGCTCATCGAGAATCGAGCCGAGCGTCTCGGCGACCAGCAGCGTGGCGGCCGCCCGGCGACCGGCAGATTCGAGGTTCTCACCGCCAGTAATGTCAAAATCGAAGGCACCTTGGGCCGGTGCATCTGTTGCGTCAACGCTGTCGATCTCGATATTTGCATATCGGTCAGCGATCTCTTCGAGCCCGAAGGCTCGACCGGTGGGGTTGACGACGTACGCTGCCACGGCGGGATCAAATACCACACCACACAGCGCCATATCACCGAGGGCTCCCATTAACGCCTTGGAATCGTGGATGATCTTTGGAATCGTCGCATCGGCCAACCAGGAAGCGGCCAACGCCACATCACGCAACACGAATGACCGATCGGCATTCGCGGCAAACGCCAAGCCATCAATCCGACCAGCCTCCCAGACGGGAGCGACTGCCACCGACCCGGAAAGAGACGAAACCACCTCCATTGACGTGACCAACTCGATTTCGGTGTCGAGCACCCTGCCGGTGGGAGCCAGCCCACCGGGATGCACAGCCGTGAGCTCACTCCACAACGTGTGAAACTCCAATGAGTCAAAGAGTCGCTTGGCGGCGCTTTCATCCCAGTCGGACCAGACGAGCCCATCGGAACGAATCTCTGAATGAAGGGGAACCGTATCCACCAATGTCATCAGACGCCGGTTCAGAAAGGCTTGCTCGCTGGCTTCCTCCAGGTTTTGCTTCAGTCTCGGAGTCAGGTCATCGAGATGTTCATAGATGCCATCCAGGCTTCCGTAATCAGCTATGAGGCGAGCAGCAGTCTTCTCCCCCACTCCCTTCACCCCGGGAAGGTTGTCAGAATTGTCACCACGAAGCGAGGCATACTCGACGTATTGATCCGGCCGAATGCCGTACTTTTCCTCAATCCAGCTTGCATTGGCCATCACGATGTCGGAAATACCTCGTCTGGTGTAGACGACCTTGACATGATCATCCACCAGCTGAAAGCTGTCTCGATCGCCGGTGACAACCAGAACGTCGAAGCCATCCTCGACGCCCCGACGTACCAACGTGGCAATGACATCATCGGCCTCGAAGCCCGGCACACGGAATTGCTCGATACCCAGCGCCGTGAGAATCTCGTCGATAAATGGCAACTGAGACTTAAAATGATCAGGAGCGGATTCTCGCTGGGCTTTGTACAGAGGGTATTCCTCGGTCCGAAAGGTTGACCGCCCGACGTCCCAGGCCACGGCCAGACGGTCTGGATGATGATCGCCGAGCAGCTTCACAAGCATTCGCATGAACCCGTAGGCGGCGTTCGTCACCTGGCCAGACGTCGTGGCCAAATCTTCAGGTAGAGCGTAAAAGGCTCTATATGCGAGGGAATGTCCGTCGAGTAGGGCGAGGGTGGGCATAGCCGTGGATCATAGGTCACCGAGACGATCCAGCAACCGGCTGCGGCGAATCTCGGCGTTGGCGATCGATTCACCGACCTCCCGCACCAGACGTTCGAAGCGCAGCCGGTCATTCTTCGTTTCGTATGCCAAGGCTCGATCTTCGGCATCACCAAATGCCGCGTCCCTCTGCGCATCGTCATCCAGGTGCTGGTGATAGTTAAGTTCCTCGGACAGCAGCCTCAGATCCTCGCGCAGCAGGGCGATTTGGTCATTGAGTTTCATGATCTTGCGTTCAACCCGGCGCACGACGAAGATACTATCTCAGCCACCGACCTCCGCATACGCGGATACGTCGGATCTGGCCGGGATGGCGGAATTGGTAGACGCGATGGACTCAAAATCCATTGTCTGTATAGACGTGCGGGTTCAAGTCCCGCTCCCGGTACTCATCATGTTCAGCCGATCCGCTCGTCTCGCGACCCCGCCGTTCGGTTATCAATATTCCCCGTGAACAACCCACCAGATCAGGTATAATCGTTAGGTAGCGACACCTGCATTCGATCGTCTCGCAATCCCCACTCCCCCAACCCTCTGAGACGGTTTGAATCCCTGGCAGGTGGTTGTTACGTCTCGACACCAAGACGTCGAACCATGAGCAGTGGGGCCCAGACCGCCAGAAGTAGCAGGCTCAGCGTGGGGATTCGAGACAAACCAACGTTCAACCAGTAGCTGTTCAATGTAACGACTGGTCGTAGTGCGAGTAGGCCTGCCAGCATGGCAACCCCTGGATAGAGCTGTCGCCGAACCGACCAATTGATGTTCGGAACCGCAACCATCAGCGGAGAGATCACCACTACCAGGTAGTTGAGCCAACTCAGCGGTGACAGCAGCAGCGACCAGGCAACGCCCGACACATATAGGGCATCCGGGTGATCGCCAAGCCGATATATCGTCCATCCAAATCCGACGAGCCCAAGTCCGGAAAGGGCCCAGCCAAGCCCGAGTCCTCCGACTACCGAACCGAGCGACATCAGGGAATAGTTACCAGTTGCTTCATACCACTGGCGCGACAGAGGTACGACATCACGAACAAACGTCGTCACGTCGGATGTACCAACCACCCAGACGGTTACGCCAGACACCGCAATAAAGCTCAAGGCCCCGGCCATTATCGCCTTGCGATTTCGAATCTGAGCAACCGTCCAAAGCGCCGGGAATAGTTTGAGCGCCGCGGCGACACCCCAATAAGCACCCGGATTACCTCGACGACGGAGCCGGATCCAGCCGAGTGCCGCCAGCAGAGCAAGTATCACTTCGATGTGGTTCCGAAATGTGAGGAAACGAAAACTTGACGTTAGAAGCGAAGCCCCGGCGAGGACCACCAACCATGGTTTTCGCAAGCCCAACTCGGAACCCGTCAACCAAACGGTCACCACCATCCCGAGCGTCGAGAGCGAGATCAACAACCAGAAGCCGGCTGCGTATGAGAGGTATCGAAGCGGGTAGACCAACACAGCCATCGCGGGGGGTCTGCGAAGTAGTTGATGTCCGCCACGCCGAATTCGGCAAGCATTTGATCGGCGAAATCGGCGTAGACAGACGAACCGGCCGTCAGGTTTCTGGCGGCGTAATAGTAATTCGGGAAATCAGGGGCAGGCGTGATGGCAGTTTCGGCAATGGAGCCAAGAAAGAGCATGTACAACGCAACGGAGACAATGGCGATCAGGCCGGCCCGTTTGGCTGTCATCGCAGCGCGTCGGCAATCCTTCGAGAGATCAAGGCAAGGTCGCGCAGGGCCGTATCGGTATCGGGGGCGTCAAGTACTGCCCGCACGAGCGCCGATCCAACGATCACCCCATCAGCCAGAGGACGCATGTCACTGGCTTGTTCGGGAGTCGAAATCCCGACTCCCATGACCAGAGGAACATCACTGAGTGCCCTGACCCGCTCAGACAGTCGGGCAGCATGCCCCCCGGATTCCTTTCTCTCACCGGTGACGCCGAGTTCGGCGACGCCATAGACAAACACCGGGTTCGCCGCAACGATTTGGGCCACTCTTCGCTCGTCTGTGGTCGGGGCAACGAACAGAACCATCCCCAAACCGACGGCTTCGACCGCGGCCTGTATAGGGCCGGCCTCGTCGATAGGCAGGTCAGCGACGATCACGGCGCTGGCACCGACGTCAGCCGCCTTCCCGGCGAACCGCTCGGGTCCGACCTGAAATATCACGTTGGCATAGGTCATGATGATGACCGGTTTGCCCGTAGTTTCGGCTACGCCACCGGCGATGCCCAGACCCCGGTCCAACGTCGTGCCGGCCTTCAGGGCCATCTGGCCGGCCGCCTGGATGGTCGGACCATCCATGAGCGGGTCGGAATATGGGATACCAACTTCGAAGGCGTCAGCACCTTCGATGGCTCCAAAGACGGAAGGCGACAACTGCGGATCTGGAAGCCCGGCCGTCATGAATGGCAAGAACGCGGTCCGGCCTTCATCCCGAACTGTTGCGAAAAGTTCGCGCAGTCGATCGGCGCTCATCAGAGGAGACCGCGAATTTGGGCGATTTGTTCGACATCTTTGTCACCACGGCCAGACAGATTCACAAGGACGGTTTTCCCTGCAAGAGAAGCTCGCTCTCTGGCAACCCATGCAATTGCGTGAGCTGACTCGATCGCTGGAATGATGCCCTCAGTCCTCGCCAGAAGGTCTACCGCATCGAGTGCCTCGGCGTCGGTAACGGACTCGTACCTGGCCATTCCCTGATCGGCAAAGTAGGAGTGTTCCGGACCTACGCCCGGGTAGTCAAGGCCGGCCGAAACCGAATGCGCCTCAATGACCTGACCATCGGCATCCTGGAGCATGTACGTTCGGGACCCGTGTAGAACTCCCGGGCTTCCTGCACCGATGGAAGCGCCATGCTTGCCGGTCTCGATACCAAGCCCACCCGCTTCGACGCCGACGAGTTCGACGTCGAGGTCGAGGTACGGATAGAACATCCCTGCCGCGTTGGACCCTCCACCAACGCAGGCCACCACCACGTCCGGTAGGGTTCCGCCGAGTTGGACGATGGATTCTTCTCCAATGACCTTCTGGAACTCCCGGACGATCCACGGGAACGGATGGGGTCCAACCACGGAACCGATGGTGTAGTGGGTGTATTCAACACTCCGAACCCATTCTCGCATCGCCTCGTTGGTGGCATCTTTCAAGGTACCCGCACCGCTGGTCACCGGAATTACTTCGGCGCCGAGCAGACGCATCCGGTACACGTTCAGTCGCTGCCGCTCGATATCCTTCTCCCCCATGTAAATCGCACACTCAAGCCCGAAATAGGCGGCAGCTGTGGCGGTGGCCACTCCGTGCTGACCGGCGCCTGTCTCGGCAATCAGGCGGCGCTTACCCATTTCACCAACGAGCAGGCCCTGTCCCATCGCATTGTTGATCTTGTGCGCACCGGTGTGGGCGAGATCCTCCCGTTTGAGGATGACTGTCAACCCCAGTTGCTCCGAGAGTCGGCCGGCAACGTGTTGGGGCGTGGGCCTACCGACGTAGCTCGTCAATAGATCGTGATATCGCTGCACAAAGGCCGGGTCAGACCAGGCTTTTTCGAACGCCCGCTCCAGTTCGTCAAGGGCTGGCATGAGCGTCTCGGGAGCGAAGCGACCTCCATAGTCCCCGAACCGTCCGCGGTCATCGGGCCGAACAAGCTTCATGGGCGCTTGGCTCCTTCGATAAATGCTCGGATCTTCTGATGATCCTTCGTGCCGAGCGATGATTCTAAACCTGATGAAGCGTCGACCCCCCACGCTTCCGTCTCTTGTACGGCCCGATGAATGTTTTCGGGGTTCAGTCCCCCGGCCAGGACGAACGGAATCGGATAATCCCTGGTCAGGTTCCAGTCGAACGTCCGGCCTCCGCCGCCCCGCCTGAATGGTGAGGCCGTGTCCAACAACGGGATCGCCCCGGTTTCGACACGGACGGCACCAATCGACTCGGTCCCGACTGCGATCGGCTGAAGCACCAAAAGACCCTGTTCAATGCCCCACCGTGCGATGCTCCCGGCGTGAGCCCCGTACGGTTGCACGCCACTTGCCCCGGTTCTTTCGACCGCCTCTTGAGCCTCGTGGACCTCCAGGTCGGCGATCACGAGGACCGAATCGACGTTCTCGGCGGCCCGGGCCAGATCCGTTGCCTGTTCGATCGAGATGCGGCGGGGCGATTCGGCGAGCATCAGTCCAATCGCGTCAGCTCCCGACTCAATCGCCACTTCCACATCTTCGACCGTTCGAAGACCGCATACCTTCACCCAGGTACTCACGTTCGAAATTGCCTGATCAGAACCGCGGGATCACTCGACCGAACGAGAGCTTCACCGACCAGTACGGCGTCGAACCCGGCGTCTCGCATCCGATGGGCATCTGCGACGGTCCAGATGCCCGATTCCGCTACCCGGACAATCCCATCTGGCAATTCGGCGGCGATGGACTCGGCGGTGGCCAGATCAACGTCAAACGTGGAGAGATCCCGGTTGTTGACCCCGACAATCCTGGCGCCACAATCTATCGCCCGGCGAGCCTCATCACTCGTATGAGCTTCCACCAATACGTCGAGACCCCACCGGTCGGCATCGGCCAAAAGTCGGGCGAGGTCGGTGTCTGACAGGCACGCCACAATCAACAAGATGGCGTCGGCACCCATCGCTTTGGCGTGCACCACCTGGATCGGGTCGACAATGAAGTCTTTCCTGAGAACGGGTGCCTTCGTATGGTTCTTGACCATGACCAGATCCTGGGGGGAACCCGCGAAGTAGTGCGGTTCGGTAAGGACCGAAATGGCAACCGCTCCCCCGGCTTCATACTCCCTGGCTTGCGCGACTGGATCGAGATCAGCGTCGATGGTGCCTCGAGATGGTGACCTTCGCTTCACCTCAGCGATCACACCTAATCCAGAGGCGCGCAGGGACTTCTCAAAGCCGGCTGGAGCACTTGCGGCCTCGGCAGCGCCGATCAGCTCCGCCTGGCGTCGACGCAGTTCGGGTAGATCCGCAATTGTTTTCTTGGTGATCTCGGCAAGCATGACCGCCTATGGTACGCCCTCACCGGGCTACGCCAACGTGTCAAGCCGCAGATCTTCCAGCCGAACCTCCACCGCGAGGCCCCCACCTGCCGGCAAACTGCCCCGCACGCTCCCGCCCAGCATGGCGACGAGTTGACGTACGATCGACAATCCGAGTCCGGAACCTTCCGGCCTTTCATGGCGCCGCCCAACGTAGAACCGTTCGAATAGTTGGCCAATCTCGTCGGGGTCAACGCCGGGACCCGAATCCTTGACGGTGATGAGAACCCCCGAGTCTTGGCGTTCGAGTCCGATGTCGACCTTTCCGCGTTCAGGAGTATGGCGAATGGCGTTGTCAAGCAGGTTGGTGACAATCTGGCCAACCCGATCCGGATCGGTTGAAAGCAGCCCGGTCTCACCCAGTCGAACCCTCAGGTCGATGTGAGCTTCCTGCGCCCTCCCGCTAAACCCGGCGACCACCTCGCGAATGTGAGCTTGCATATCGACTGGCTCGACCCGAACGGAAAATTGCCTGGCCTCAAGTTGGGCGAGCAACATGACGTCTTCGACGAGACGTTTCAGCCGCCGCGTTTCACGGTCGAGCACCCTGCCGATCCGGCTCGTCTCGGGATCCTCGTGGCTGGCCAGTAATTCTGCGTAGCCGGACACCGTGGTGAGTGGAGTTCTCAGGTCGTGTGAAACGCTCATGAGGAAGGAACGTTCCCGCTCGGAAGTATCCTCGAGGAAGGCCGCAAGGTTGTTGAAGGTTGCGGCCACTTCGGCCACTTCGTCCGATCCCTCGACATCGGCCCTGGCCGACCAATCTCCGGAGCCGAGCCGACGAGTTGCGTCCCGAAGACCGTCGAGACGCTTGACGATGGATCCGGACACGATCCTGGCCCCGATGGCCGCGATAACGGCGGCTACCAGCAGCGGTAGCGTCAGGTCCCGAAGGATCGACCGAAGGCGAATCCGATCCAGCGGTCTGAGCGCAATAACCAGGACCCGGTCGCCCGAATCGTCTACGGCAACAGGACGGACCACGGCGATCACCTGGTCAACGCCGATCCGCTGGTCGAGATGGAGGACCTGATCGCCTCGAAGGGCATCAACGTCGATCTCAAGATCGCTTGCCACGTCGGCCACGGCGAAAAACTCAGTCGTGAGTAGCCCGAACACCACGGAAGTCCCATCGTCTAGCTGTTGGCTCCGATCCGCACGATCGAGGATGATCCTGGCGGCTTCTTGGTCGTCGGCACGCAGAGCAGCCCGGGCGAGCGGTCGATCGCCAACCCCTGACGCCGCAACTTGCGTAGTGGTTTCCAGTTGGTTGAAGATCCGTTCCCGGCTGGCTGACCGACCAACCACGGCCGTGGTCACCCCGGCCAGAAACAACACCACGGCAACAACCCCCAAAATCGCCCAAAAGATCCGCTGCCTCAAGTGTCACCCATCCGATACCCGACCCCCCAGACCGTCTCGATCGGAATCCCGTCGAGCTTCTTGCGCAACTGTCGGATGTGGACATCGACCGTGCGGGTTTCCCCGAAGTAGTCGTAGCCCCAGACGGCCTCGAGGAGCTGGGACCGGGATAGCACCAATCCCGCGTTCTCTGCCAGATAGCGCAACAGTTCAAACTCTTTGGCCGTCGGAGTAATGGGCTCACCGTCACCATTCCGGACATGATGTCGACCCGAGTCGATTACCCATCCCCCAACCTCGACGATCAAAGGAGCATCCACCACGTCGTTGGATCTGCGGAGTACGGCTTTGACGCGTGCCACCAATTCTCTCGGAGAGAATGGTTTCGTCACATAGTCGTCGGCGCCAATCTCGAGACCGACCACTTTGTCGACCTCGGTGTCGCGCGCCGTCAACATGATGATCGGCAATTGAGAGATCTGCCGGATTTGTCGACAGGTTTCCAATCCATCGATGCCAGGCAACCCGATGTCCAGCAAAACAACCGAAGGGGGGCGGGTCTTGACGCGGATGACTGCCTCTTCGCCCGAGCGACAGTGGCGGAATCTGTAGCCAGACTTCTCGAATACTTGCTCGAGCATTTCGGCTATCGCTTCGTCATCTTCAACGAGTAGCACAGTGTCTTGCATATGGATCAGACTACGACACCCGTTTCATCGGTCATGTTTAGACAGTGTTAGGGGTTTGTAAAGTCATCCAACGGCAAATCGTGGACCGTCGCTCGGACCGTTTTCAATTCGCCTTCGAACCGCCATTGCACGATAACCGGATCTCCATCACCGAGCTCGCGCCGGACGAGACTCAAGCCGATGGGTGCCCGCAAAGCGCCGGACTCGGCTGGCGAGGTAAACGTTCCCACCAGCTTGGTTTCGACGAGTAGCTCTGCGCCCGCCGGAGGAACGGTGTTTTCCTGGATCATGACGCCCATGAGCCTCCGGTTGACGTGTCCTCTGGTATCGATCCTGGCAACTAGTTCCTGCCCGAGATAACAGCCCTTGGTAAAGGATACGGACTCGGGAATGAATCCGCACTCTTGGGGGATTGTCGAGTGGTCAACATCCACTCCCATCACCGGTTCTCCGGCTTCGACCCGGATCGCCGTAATGGCCCTGGTACCGACGGGCAGTGCATCAACGTCGATGCCAACCAGGAAGGCTCTTGGCATTCCCGGCATGGCGGCGGCAAGTGCCACCGCCCGCTCGTTACGATGCCAATGCCCTGCCTCAGTTGCCGCCGCCTCAAGGGCCGACCGCCCCCACAACTCAATGACCGCCCGTTCGTCAAGATCGATCTCCGCTTTGACACGGATGCGATATCGGGCCAATGCGCCCGCCGTATCAGCCGCAACGTCTGCATCACAAAAGAGAACCACTTCTTCGGTGCCTACCCCAACCCAGAGCAACGCAGCCAATTTGCCAGACGGTTGAAGGAAGAACGACCGCTCGACCTGCCCCGCACTCATCGAGAACAGGTCCTGGCTGACCAACCCCTGGAGAAAGGAGACGGCGTCAGGTCCACGCACGGTGATGAGCCGATGAAGCCCGAAGATGGATCCGACATCGGTTCGGATCTGACGGTACTCAGCCGCTACGTCTCCAGTCGGGGCGCCTCGATCAGCCACGCTGGGCTGCCTCTACTGCGGCCAGGGCCGCCGCGGCCTTATTCATGGTTTCTTCGTATTCCGTGGCGGGATCCGAGTCGGCCACCAGACCCGCCCCGGCCTGAACCCACGCCTTGCCGTCGGCCACCACGACCGTGCGAAGGCAAATCGCCGTGTCGACGTTACCGGAGAAGTCGAT
>JAENVV010000038.1 GCA_016650365.1 Acidimicrobiia bacterium | reverse complement strand
TCCAACATCGACCCGACCGGCCGGCGCCGTGGCGGGCCCGCTATCGGGGACCCGACGGTCGGTTTCATTCGAGGAGCTTCGACCGCAAGATCGATGCCGAACGGTGGCTCCGTGGCGCCCTGACGAAGGTCGATCGGGGCGAGTGGGTTGACCCCGAACACGGACACATCAGCTGGGTCGACTACTCCACCCGACTCCTGGCCGGGCGAATCCATCTCGCCGCCCGCACCATCGAAACCGACCGTCGCTGCCACCAGCGGGCGACACCGTGGATCGGTGATGTGCCGCTGTCCCGACTCACGCCCGAGCTTCTCCGCCACATGATGTCGGAGTTGACCGCCTCCGGCTACGCCGCCGAGACGGTCGCCAAGACCATGCGCTGGGTTCGACTCACCCTCAACCAAGCGGTCCTCGACCGACGCATCCTTTCGCCACCCGCCCAAGGGTTGCGGCTCCCCAAGGCTCGCCGCTCAGACATGCGCATCCTCGACGCAGCCAACGTAGACGTACTCGCCGCCGCCCTACCGCAACGCTACGGGTCGCTGGCAATCGTGGCTGCCTACACCGGGCTGCGCTGGGGTGAACTGGCCGGCCTACGAGTGGCCGACGTGAACATGCTGCGTCGACGGCTCACCGTCAGCTCGGCGCTCATCGAAGCGTCCGGGCAGCAGCCCTCACTCGGCACACCCAAATCGGCGGCCTCAGAACGAACCATCACCCTCCCCCACGTGGTCGTAGAAACCTTGACCCACCATCTCGAACAACACCCACCCACCGACGGCATGGTCTGGACCACCGAACAGGGCGCATTTCTTCGGAGAGGATCGTTCGGGAGGATCTGGCGTCGAGCTGTCGCCGAGTCGGTGGGTGCTCCCTGCCGGATCCACGACCTGCGCCACACCCACGCGGCCTGGCTGATCGCCGCCGGGGAGCATCCCAAGGCCATTCAGACCCGGCTCGGGCACTCGTCGATTCAGGTGACCATCGACCGCTACGGGCACCTCATGGATGGGCTTGACGACCAGACTGCCGACCGTCTCGACGCCATCGCCCAATCTTCCCGTGGCCCAGGCGTGGCCCAAGCGGTCCAACCGGTCGACCTCGAAACGCGCAGAAACCCCCGCTGAGCAGGGGTTTCGCGTTGTAGCCCCGACCAGATTCGAACTGGCGTTACCGGCTTGAGAGGCCGGCGTCCTAGGCCTCTAGACGACGGGGCCAGAGCTCGGGGGGGAGGACTCGAACCCCCAACGACAGGACCAGAACCTGCTGTGTTACCAATTACACCACCCCCGAAAAAGGGCGACCGGAAGCCTACGCACCCAGCCATCGGAAGGCAAAACCTACAACGGAGCGTCTGCCGCCCTCCGAATACCCACCGATATTAGGTGAAAGGCGGTGCAAAACAGGGTCAACGCCACCGATGGAGCCAATAACGCGTTCCAGGCCGGGTCGCCCGTCAGCGGATGCACGAATGTCGTCCCCCAATAGACCATGGTCCCCCAGCTGACATCGGTATTTGTCTGTCCGAGAAACGAGATGAATCCATCTGCGATGACCGCCCCGGCCACTGCCAGCAGCATGAACACGGCTGCCAGCGGAACCAGATGTGGCAGCAGATGACGGGTGGCCATTCGCCACCGGGACACGCCGGTGACCCGGGCCGCGTCGATGAAGGGTCGGACCATGATCGACTGGGCCTGAGAGCGAAGCACAATACCGCCGCCCCCGATACCGGCTATCAGGCCGTAGATGAGACCGAACGAAATGGGACCGATCGACTGTGACATGCCACCAGACCCGATGATCAACATGAATATCGGGGCCGGCAACAACAGCAAGGCATCGGATACGAATCCGACTGTCCGGTCAACCCAATGCGAGGCGACCGCTCCAACCAACGCCACGATCGTACCCGAGATCGCCGTAACCAATGCTGCGATCATCGCCAGAAGAAACGTCGGTCGGGTGGCGGCGAGTAACTGCGATAACACATCGCGGCCCTGATTGTCAGTACCGAACCAATGGGCGGCCGAGGGTTGCGACGGATGAAGTATCTCGAAGTCGTACCCGGTGATCGGGTTGTAGATGCCGGACGGCCACACTCTCCCCATCAGGAAGGTGGGCGCCACTGCCATGCCCGCGAACACCAGCAACATGAATATCCCGAGCCAAAAAACTTTCGAGGCCCTCAGACGGCGAAGGAGGCCCGGGTTCATGGCCGGCGGATTCGGGGGTCGAGCGTCACGGTCACGACCTCAAGGGTGATTCGAACGAGCAGGGACAGAACCCCGATGACCGCCAGGGCGCCCATAACCACTGGAAGGTCCTGGGCGGTGATGGCTGAGAACAGGAAGTCGCCGAGGCCGTGCCAGGACACCGATCGTTCGATGATGACCAGGCCAGTCATGAGGAATGGCACGCTCACGGCAAACCGGGCCAATAGGGGCAAGATGGCGTTGGAGGAGGCATGCCGATTTCGAACTTGTCGTTCGGTCAATCCTTTGGCCATGCCTGTCAGAACATACGGTTCGTGCTCCACGCCGGTCATTGACGACTGCATGATCAGCAGGAACTCGCCGTAGGACAGAAGGATGAACGCGATCAGCGGAATAGCCGAATCGAAGAGGAGATCGAGCGCGTACACTCCCCGATCACCCTGCCACCACCATACGAGCGTGATGCCGATCCCTCCAACGACCGTCCACCACGGCCGTGGCCGGGCGTTCGAATAGCGCCGGAGCAGAGACGTAACAAGGGCGGCGATGGCCACCCCGATGACCAGCGACACAGTCATCTCCAACAAGATGCGTGACTCCGTGAACAGGGTGAACGACTTCCAGGGATTAGCCGAGTCGCCCATAACCTGGTTGCGAAGGTCACGGAGCGGTTGACGAACCCGCTGATTCAAAAGAAACGCCAGAAATGGTGGGAAGGCAGTCAGGAAGACGAGACCGATGAAGGTGATGACATCCGACCGGAACCCCTTGCTCCACGATGACCAGCGACCCTGGGCGGTCCCGATCGCAAAAGCGATGAGTAGTCCACCTACGAGAACGAACAATGTTCGGGGAACCGCTTCGGACAGCAGGCCTGAGATCGGCGATCCAATGGTCGAGGTTCCCAACGTCCCCTGAAATAGCGATTTCATCCACCGCCAATACTGGATCCAGAGTGACTGATCCAGCCCATACTGCGCACGGATGGCATCGACTTCGGCCTCGGTCATACCCATCCGCAGCGGCGTGAAGTAGTCACCGGGCACCATCACCTGGACGGCAAAGAACATGACCGTCAGGAATCCAAATAGGGCGAGAACCCCCTGAACGACCCGGCCCGCCACATATCGCATCCGGCCAACCTAGTGGTTCAAGAATCACCCAGGTTGGCTACAAGCGCATCTAAAGCCGAAGCAGGCAACTCGCCGGTGACCCGGGTGACCACCTTCCCGGAGGCTCCGATCGTCACGATGTAAGGGAAAAACGTCAGTCCGTAGGATCCGGCGGCGTTTCCAGCTGCGTCGTCGAGAAGAATCGGAACGGTGACGTTTTCGCGAGCCAGCCACTCCGAGGGTGGGTAGTTGGGCTGCCCCGACGAAACGGCCGTGGAAACCACGGTGAGTTTGACACCATCAGGAAGGCCACCAGCTGCAAGCCAGTCGACCACGACTGGGATCTCATTCTGGCAGTGGGAACACCAGTGCGTCACGAATAACACGACCTGGGCGCCATCGGCAGGATCGATCGTCACCGGGGAGCCATCAAAAGAGGCCCCGCTCAGCACCGGAGGGGTAAGCCCGACTCCGCCGTCTGGCTGACCATATTCAGGCAGCGCCACGCCGGTGACGGTTACATCGGCAGTCTGGTCAACCAATATCGTGGCCGTATCGCCCTGGCATGCCGTCAGGAACAGTGTCAATACAGCAGCAACCAGCCAGCGTGTCTTCATGTGCTTCTCGCTTTCAAGAGATAGAGCATGGATGCAGCAATTCCGAAGAAACCGGCTCCCGCCATAAGCGGAATCGATACGAAGCCGAACACGTCAACCCATCGTACCGAACACGAGGCGTCGGGACCGCATGTGTCGCTTCTCGGAAACAGCTGGGCGTAGTAGTGATACATGGAGATGCCAAAGCCAAGAACTGACAGAGACAGACCGTAGATGGCGATCCCCTCGTCGCGCCGGACTGCGGCGATGAACAAGATGATTGCCAGCGAATACATGGCAATTCGTTGATACCAGCACAGCTGACATGGCACATATCCGGCGACTTCCGAGTAGTACAGGGACCCGAGCATGGCCGTAATCGCAAACGAGGCCGCCGCCGGGACCGCCAAACGGACCAAGCGGGCGTCTACCGGAGCACGCATTGACCACAGGAAACCCAGGCCGCAAAGGACGGCGACCAAGGCCAGTAGTGCGAAGAGGGCATCCACCAGCCAAGTATACGGCCCTTAAGGTGCGATCAGGCTATGGGCGTTAGACCCGTCTCTGTGAGGTCAATGAGCATATCGACCACGTCCCGGAACGCCTCATCAACCGATGCTCCAGCCTCGATGGCCCGGTCGTAGACCTCTAACTGCCGGTCAGCGCTCGTCCCGCGAGCGGCAATGGTCCTGGCATGTTCGACAAAACGACGACAATCCAATTCGTCCAGATCGGGTCCGACCAGCTCAAGTAGCTCCTCCACCAGGTCGGGAAAGTCAACCAGTTCGCCCAGACCGAAATCGATCAGGCTGCCCGACGCTCCGTACCGCTGGGCTCGCCAGATGTTCTCATCGATGAGAATCGAGGCGTAATGTCGCCACTTCTGGTTTTCTCGGCGACGTCGGTACAGCATCGAAAGCAACGCCAGATAGAGGCCGGCGATCGTCAGGGCATCGTTGATGTCGGTGCAGACATCGGCGATGCGCAGTTCGAGGGTCGGATAGCGGGCGGAGGGGCGAACGTCCCACCACAGTTTGGTTCCGTCCTCGATTACACCAGGTCCGACGAGGGCATCGACATGGCGCTCATACTCCCCATAGCTGGTGAATTCGGGAGGCAGTCCGGTTCGGGGAAGAGCTTTGAATACGGACTTGCGGTAGCTCTTCATACCCGTGTTCTCACCCGCCCAGAACGGGGACGACGTCGAAAGGGCATAAAGGTGAGGAACGAAATAGGTGATCTGGTTCATCAGGTCGATACGCAGGTCCTGGTCTTCGATCCCCACATGCACATGCATGCCGCAAATAACCAGTCGCCGCAGCACGGCTTGCAGGTCGCGGGCCAGACCCTCGTACCGCTCCTTCGGCGTCGTGAGCTGGTCCCGCCAAATGCCAAAAGGGTGCGTCGAGGAGGCGATAACCGCGTATCCATACGGACGG
>JAENVV010000037.1 GCA_016650365.1 Acidimicrobiia bacterium | reverse complement strand
TCCTGGGGTGCTGCAAGTAGCTACGCCTTCTGGGTCCAGGCATGCGACACGAGTGCAAACTGCGGATCTTCGACCGCCAAAGGCGTGTACTTCGCGACCACCGACACCGGCGGGGGCGACGTCGTTACGATCGACATCTCGGCCACCGAAGTAAACGGATGGTATGCGGGAGCTGTCGATGCCGTGGCCACGTCGAGTGCAGGGTTGATCGACCGGTACGTCTTGGACGGCGTCGAAATAGACGTCACGAATGCGGCCTCCCTGACGATCCCGGTCTCGGCACCAGGCGGCCACTTTCTGCTCGTCTATGACACTCTTGGAAACGTCGGCGCTCGCCTTCTGGCGATTGACGGGACGCCACCGGTAGCGAATCACAGCATCAACCCTGCGCCAGTAAACGGATACAACGCTCCCAAAGTAATCGTCTCCATATCGGCCCTTGATCCGTTTGGTTCGGGCGTCGACCGCATCGAGTACAGCACCGACGACTTCACCACAAAGACCTCGGTGTCAGGGCCATTCGCTTCGGTCACCGTTAGCTCCACGTCGACAGTCTCCTACCGGGCAGTCGATCGGGTTGGCAATCAGAGTTCCATTGTCGACGTAACGATCAGCATCGACACGACGGCACCAAGTGTGACGGCGACGGCTGGCACCGGAATCAACGGCGGATGGTCCCCGACTTCACCAGTGAGCGTCGAGTTGGTCGCTACCGACAACGAAGTCGGCACCGTGGCATCAACCGAGTATTCCTATGACGGGTCAACCTGGATTCCATATTCGGCCCAGTTTGATGTGCCCACCGAGGGAACAACGACGATCAATGTACGGGCCACCGATGTTCTCGGCAACACTGGTCCCTCCCCGAACGTTGTCGTGCGTATAGACACATTGGATCCGACAGCTTCGATAGCGTCACCAAGCGGGCCATATGCTCAGAATGCCGCGGTACCGGCGGACTTCACCTGCACCGATCCCGGCACTAGTGCGTCGGGGATCGCCACATGTGTCGGGAGCTCTGACCTTGATTCATCGATCGACACATCGACCGTTGGCAGCTTCACGTTCACGGTCACCGCCACCGACAACGCCGGCAACGTGACCATCGAACAGTCATCGTACAGCGTGGCCGACGTGACGGCGCCGGTGATCAACATCGTCACTCCGACAACAGGCGGGACCACAACCACAACCGTCGAACTCGGCACCAGCAACGTGACCGCTAGCTATAGCTGCTTCGATGCAGCCGATCCGGCGCCGACCTGCCTAGGTGTGGTCGGTCCGGAGGGTACGATCGGTACGACTTCGGTCGCCTCCCTCGCAGCGCTGCCATCAACTTCGCTGGGACGCTTCACGCTCACGGTGACCTCGACCGACCAGGCGGGTAACTCTTCAAGCACGTCAGCGGTCTACGAGGTAGTAGATACGACCGCCCCATCGGTTGGCATCGAAATCGTGTCGGATCCACCACCGGTGAATGGCTGGAACGCGGGGAACGTGACCGTGACAATCAACGCGTCGGACGCCAGTGGTACTGCGACTATCACCTATCGGACTTCCACCGATGGCGGCCAAACATGGAGCCCGTGGACGGATTACGGTGGTCCATTTCAGGTCTCCTCCGAGGGAACCACCCTTATCGAAGGTAGCGCCGAGGACAGCTCTAACAACGTCGCTATGACCGCGCCTATCACCGTCAAGATCGACAAGACGGCTCCGGCCATCTCGTCGACTGTACCGACGTCCGTGATCGTTGGATCGACTGCACCGACCGTGCAGTTCACCTGCGCCGACACGGGCGGTTCCGGCGTAGCGAGCTGCACGAGCGTGCCTGCCCTCGGTACGGCTCTCTCCACCGCAACACCGGGGACGGTTAGCTTCACGGTCAGCGCTGTTGACAATGTCGGCAACGCGTCGCAGAAAACCTTCACCGTGGCGGTCAAGTACAAGGTGTGTCTGCTCTACAACGCCAACAAGCCGCAACCGGCCAACGGGACGGTTGCGATCAAAGTCCAACTCTGTGATACGAGCAACAACAATCTGTCCAACTCGTCGATCGTGCTGACCGCGACAAATGTCGACGGCGCCGGAGCGATCCCGCCGCAGGACAGTGGCTCTTCGAACAGCCCGACTTTCGAATTCCGATATGACGCCAACCTGGCCGGGTACATCTACAACTTGGAGGTTTCAGCACTGCAGCCCCCCATCAATGCAGGAGAACACAACCTGAACTTCGTCGTTTCCACCACCGGGAGTGCCGTCTACGTGGCCAAATTCACCCTCAAGTAAGACGACATCTCGGTTGGATGCAGGTCGACAATTAGCCGAACGGCACCACCGGGGTGGCAATGACGCCAAGCTGGACAAGTCGTTCTCCCTGGCCGTTGTTCCAAACGGGGCAATCTGGATGGTCGGGAAGAACCCGAGCCAGGGCTTCCATGGCCATGGCAGTCTCGAATTGCGAATCGGCCTTGATGGCATCATCGAGGCCCTGCCTCAACTCACGTTCTGCAGTGTCTTGATCGGATTCCGAGGCGGCACAATACCCGAGCACCCGATGGAGGGCCGCCCGCTGCATCAGCGTCGATGGGTCATTTGCCATGTCCCGAAGCACGGCCGTGGCGAGGCCACACGCTTCGTCGAATCTGCGAGCGAAGAGGTGCATCTCCGCCTGACGAACACGACCCTCAAACACATACGCCTTGGCGCCCATTTCCTCGAACAGTTGCAGGCCCTTGTCAAGTTCTGTGGAGGCCTCATCGAGCCTGCCGAGGCGGGTGAGGGCTCGGCCAAGATTGAGCAGCGCGAGACCGACACCGGCCCTGATTCCACTGCTGTCCCATTCGTAGAGTGCCCGACGGAACATCTCCTCGGCCTCGACCACCTTCCCCTGGTCGGAGTAGACCTCGGCGAGGTTGTTGACCGAGGCTGCTGCACCGCTCAAATCGCCGGCGCGGCGTCGGGCGTCTTCGCTGCGGGTCCAAAGGTCGAGCGCGTCGTCCCAGTCACCCCGGTAGTAGGAGTGGATGCCCAGGTTGTTCAGCACGTTGCCGAGGCCGACCAGATCACCGATTCGTTGATAGATCCTGATCGCTTCCTGCGCGGCCGGCACTGCTTCCGGGGAGCCGACGTGGGCGTAGGCCGTCACAATCAGGTAGAGGGCGTGCGCCCGTTGGCTATCGGTGAGATCGCCACGGTCGAGCACGGCCGTGCACCATTCGATCGTGTCGTTAAAGCGGCCCTGGCGGAAACGGATGCCGCCATAAGCGAGGGACAGGTCGACAATGGATTCGGTGGCGTTCGGGTCTCCCTCTACGAGATTCAAGCCCCGGCGGAACCACCGCAGCGCTCCAGACAGCTGACCTGATTTCTCGCGAATCATTCCGAGCTTTGACATCAACCGGCCCTGGGCAGGACGATCGTCGGCAAGGAGATCACGAGCGTTTTGGTAGGCCCGTTCTGCCTCCCCATAGCGGCCCGACGTGTCGCACACATCCCCGAGCGCCTCAAGGATTCGGGCCAGATCTTCGGTCATCGTGGCGTCGATACGACGGCCCGAATCGACAGCGATCCGGTATTGGGCAACTGCCTCGGACAGTTCATATCGCGATCGGGCGTGATCACCCGCCGAGACGGCGTAGTGCCAAGCCTTCTCGTATTCGCCCCCCTCGGAGAAGTGGGCAGCGAGCAACTCGGCAACGCTTTCCGGGTCGTCGCCGGCCAACCGCTCGATGACTTCTCCCGCTCGTGCATGGAGTTGTCGCCGACGCCGGTAGGACAAACCCTGGTAGGCAATGTCATGGACCACCGCGTGCCGAAATCGCCAACGGTCGGGACCGTCGGCCTCGACATATCGGTTCAAGTCACGGCGGGTTGCTTCATCGAGTTCCATACCCTCTGGCGCAAGGAATTCGTCGAGCACAGACCGCGGAAAACTCCGCCCAAGCACGGATGCATACCGCATGACCTGCTTGGTCAGCGGTGGCAGGAGGTCAATCTGGGCTGAAACCACCGCATCGAGCGACTCGGGCAAATCGGATACCTGGCCCGTCTCCCGAACGATTTTGATGATCTCCGACAGGAACAACGGGTTCCCGCCTGCCCGGGCCACCACGCTCTCGACGTCCGCGGGTCGTAGCGGAGCCTTGCGGGTGCTTTCCACAACGATGGCTTTCGAATCCTCCGGTCGAAGCGGTTCGAGTGGCAATTCCATGCCAATCGGTGCGAATTCGGATCCATCAATGCGAGCCGCGGCCACCACCAGCCAACTGTGCTGATCGGCCACAGCGGCCAGTTTCTTGACGAGTGCCACGGTAGCGTCATCTAGCCAATGGCCATCGTCGAACGCCAGTACAAACGCACCTTCCAGTATCGCTTCAAACAGATCCACCAGGGCGTCGACGGTCCGATCTGGTCGAAAACGAGGTTCAATTTCAGTGGTCTCGGGCGTTGGCTCCATCTCGATCCCCACCACATCGCCAATCAACGATGCGAATGCCACAAGATCGGGAACTCGCTTCGCAATGACCGATGCGAGCGCGTCCGCCATTTCCGCCTGTGATGCTCGTTCGATCCCGAGCAGCGCCAGGAGCGGGTCGCTCAAGGCGTAGTAGGTGTTGTCCTTGCCATGTGGTTCGCCCCGAACCGTGAACCAGGCGCTGTCTGGTGAAGCGGAGCGCAACTCTTGGAGGATGCGAGTTTTCCCCATCCCCGTGTCACCTGTGACCGTAACGGAGCGTCCAACGCCTCCGGCTGCGAGCCCCATCTCCGTGACCAAACTCTCGAAACTCGACTCGCGCCCCATGAACGGGAGTTCACGATTGAATGTAGATGGACGGGTACCGATCTTTTCGAACAGCTCAAAAGCCTGGACTGGCTTGTCCTTGCCTTTTACGGAGAACGGTTGGGGCGTCTCTGTCCGGAACAGGGTGGTCGAGCGGTCGACGACCCCTGGAGAGGCATACAAAGACCCCGGCGTCGCTGCTGCCATGAGGCGGGCGGCCAGGTTCACGGTGTCACCCATGATCGTATACGTAGTCCGGAAAGATGTGCCGACGTCTCCGGCAAACACGTGCCCCCGATTCACGCCGACCCGAATCTCCAGCCGTGGTTTCACGTCGAGAATCTTCCTGGCGACCCGCAACAACCGCCCTTCGTCGTCCTCCCGGGCGCTAGGCACCCCGGCCACCAGAATGATCTTGCCGCCGTCAGCGTCGATGTAGCTCGCGAAGAGTACGCTTTCCTGCGCCCGCGCCGGCGCG